>BQJV01000397.1 GCA_021604885.1 Acidimicrobiales bacterium | reverse complement strand
GGGGGCCCCAGGTTCGCCACGGCGGTCACGCTCGGCGCGATCCTGGCACTGGCGATCACCGTGTCCTCGGCTGGTCCGGCCGCCGCGGACGACCCCGAGATCAGCGTCGACACCACCTGGCTGGAGGACGGCGAGAGCGCGACGGTCACGCTCGACGACACCGAAGGGGTGGGGTTCTGGTTCATCACCGTCTGCGGCAACGCCGACGAGAACGGCAGCGCCCTTCCCGCCTCCGACGAGTTCGAGTTCGCCAACTGCCACGGCCTGAGCCAGCTCGGTGCGGGTCTGCACCCGGTCGGTACGCCGGGCGGACCGCTCACCGCATCGAGTGTGGCGTACACGATGCACAGCCCGATCGGCAACGACGAGCGTACGTGCATCACCGGCGGGGCGTTCCCGTGTCGGGTTCTCGTGCGGGTCTACTCGGAGGGCGGAACCGCCGAACTCGCCACGTACCGCCAGGACCTGCCCGGCCCGCCGATCGAGGCCATGGTCGCCGGGCCGGCCGTTCCGGCGGACGGCACGCTCCTGCAGTTCTCCGTGTCCGGCTTCGGTTACCGCACCGGGCTCGCGACGATCACACAGTGCGCGAACGCGGACGCAGCCGGGGTTCCGCTGCCAGCAAGCGCAGAGTTCGACGTTTTCGGCAGGTGCATCGCCCTGTCGGGCGGCATCGCCGTCATCTCGCCGGGGGACGGCGTGCACGTCGGGGGCGTCGCCATCCTTGCCGGCGGCGCATCGCCGTCCACGGTGACGTCGGGGACCATCAGTTGGCAGGACCCCATGCCGGGCAACTCGGGCAACGACCTGCGGTGCGTGCCGAACGGCAACTTCCCGTGTGCGGTCCTGTTCGGCGACTCCGGCGAGTCCTTGTACGTACCGCTCGGCGAGAGTCCCTTCCCCACGCTGGTCCCCGGGAGCGCGACCGTGCCGGAAGGCGACACCGGATCGAGCCTCATCTCGATCCCCGTCACGCTGTCGGAGCCCGTGGACTGGGACGTCACGACCGAGTGGACGATCGTCCCGATCGATCCCGAGGGCGGATTCGGCGACCCGATCGGCCCGGGAAGCTTCGCGATTCCCGCCGGGGAGACCAGCGGCTCCATCGGCCTCCTCGTGCTCGGCGACACGCTCGACGAATACGACGAGCAGTTCTGGATCCGGTTCCACGGTACGACCGGCGCGGAGCTCGGGGGCTTCTTCGGCCTCGGCTACGGCGCCATCATCGATGACGACGACCCGCCGAGGGTGATCCCCCACTTCTCGGAAGTCGGCGAATCCGCGGGCAACGCGGCTATCGGTTTCGAGCTCTCCGAGCCGTCCGGCAAAACCGTGGTGGTCAACTGGGAGACCATTGCGGTGAGCGCGACCGCCGGGGTCGACTTCGTGGCCACGGCCGGGCAGGTCACGTTCGAACCAGGGGACGACTTCGTCACCGACTTCGTGCCCCTGATCGACGATGACGAGGCCGAACCGAACGAGACATTCGCCGTCCGCACGTTCAACCACGTCAACGCCGTGCCCGGTGGCTTCTACGGCTTCGCACTCCACACGATCCTCGACGACGATCGTGACTGCCTGCCCCTGCTCGCCCCCGATGCCGACCTCCGCTTCTGCGACTTCTCCGGCCAGACGATCAGCTCGGTGGACATCAGCGGTGCAGACCTGCGGGGGTCGACCTTCAACGATGCGACTCTGATCGATGTCGACCTCTCCGGCACCGACCTCCGCAGCGGCCTCGAGTCGACCGACTTCGCAGGCACCCAGTTCGTCCGCGTCGACCTCACCGGAGCGGACGCTCGGGGGAGCTGGCTCGGCGACGCCATCTTCCTGCACTCCACGCTCGACGACTTCTCCGCCGAAGCAGCCCTGCTCCCACGGAGCATCTTCATCGGCAGCTCCCTGGACGGCATCGACTTCAGCAGCGCCGAACTCGGCGATGCCACGATCATCGACGGGTCGATGGACGATGCCGACCTCACAAGGGCCCGGGCAACCAGCATCACGCTGCTCCCCGGCAGTTTCGAACGCCCCGCGCTGACCGGCACCCATTGGGGTCCCGACGCCGTGTGTCCGGACGGCACGGTCTCGGGCGACCATGCCAACACCTGTTGGCGCGTACCGGTGGAGTTCCTGCCGGTCGACTACGTCGCACCGGTCGATCTGGGGCACCCGACGTTCCAGGCCGCGATCGCGCCGTCCCACGGCGCGCCCGTGTCGGCGTTCATCAACACTGCCGTCTTCGGTCCGGGCGAGTCGCCCAGCCTCTCCACCGGCATCGGCGATCCGGGTGGCGACGGCACCGACGACCGGCTCTACGTGTTTCCCACTGAATCCGCGCAGCTCCTGGTCGGCACCACGCCCTACTGCATCCTCACGTCCGTGCCGTTCTCGAACGTGTACGGCTGCGCCGACCTCAGGGTGACCGACACCGGACTCCCGCCGATCAGCCCGCCGGCGAGTCCCCCCGCGAGCCCGCCGACGAGCGGCCCGATCTCGGGCGTGGGCAACGCACCCGGCGGCCTCGTGCCGCTCCTGTCCGGCCCGGTCGGCCTGATGCTGACCGCGAGCGGCGTCGGCTTCATCTTCCTCATCGGGTCGAATCGCGCCTCGGTGTCGCTCGGCGGCGAGACTCGCAAGGATGACGACGACGAGTCGAACTGATCCGACGCTCGCGCCGGCGCCTCCCACGGGAACGCTCGCGGCCGGCGCGTTCATCGTTCCCCTGATCTTCTGGATCGGCACCGACGAGTCGTTCGTCGCGCCGAAGCTCGTTGCCGCGTCGATCGCGACGCTCATCGTCGCCGTGCAACTGGGCCGATCCGGCTGGGCAACCATCCGGTACTCCACGGCGACCACGATCGACCTCGCGGTCGGGGCCTGGCTCGTGCTCGTGCTCGTCAGCTTCCTCGGCTCCGTCGACCAGTCGCAGAGCTGGTGGGGGGAGCGCTTCAACCGGCAGGGGGTCTTCGCCGCGTTGCTCTACGGCTTCACGTTCGCCGTCGCGCGCACGACGCTCGTGACCACCGGCCGGGTCCTGATCGTCCTGCGGGCCGCATCGTTCGCCGGGCTCTTCGTCGGGCTCTACGCGATCCTCCAACGACTCGGCGGCGACCCGATCTGGGACGACATCCCCGCCAACCGCGTCTTCTCCACGATCGGCCAGACCAACTCGCTCGGGGCAGCCCTCGCACTACTCCTGCCCCTCTCGGTCGGCCTGGCCCTGGCGAACGAGGCACGCAGACGGCTGCATGCCGCGGCTGCGGTCGTGGAGCTGGTCGCCCTCGGTCTGACCCTCAGCCGCGGCGCCTACCTCGCCCTCGTCATCGCCACGCTCATGCTCGGCCTCTTCGTGATGCTCCAACGCGGGTGGCGCTGGCAGGGAGCCGCGGCCGTGGTGATCGCCGCCACGATGGCCGCCGGCATCGCCGCCGTCCTGCTTCCCGGCGTCGACGAGGTTTCGAGCCGCGTCATCGACCGGGCGACGCACGAGGACGAGTGGTCGACCGGCTCGGTGCGGAACCACATGGATCTGTGGATCGTCGCCGGCCACATCATCGCCGATCACCCGATGGTAGGAACCGGCCCGGACACCTACCCCGAGGTGTTCGGCGACTATCGCGACGACGTGCTTTCCGAGTCCTCGGCCGAGCGCCTCCGGATCTTCCGGGTCGAGAGCCCGCACAACATCGTCCTGGCGACGGCGCAGGGCTCCGGCATCCCGGCCGCTGTCGCTCAGCTGGTCGCGTTCGGCGCCGCCGTCACCGTCGCGATTCGCCGCGGGCTGGGCGGGGCGGATGCGCCGATCATCTGGCTCGCGCTCGCCACCGCGCTG
>BQJV01000396.1 GCA_021604885.1 Acidimicrobiales bacterium | reverse complement strand
TGGGCTTCCCGACGGAGATGTTCACGGTGCTGTTCGCCATCGGTCGCACGCCGGGCTGGCTGGCCCACTGGAACGAGATGCTCGAGCAGGACTCCCGCATCGCCCGTCCCCGTCAGCTCTACACCGGCCCCGAGGTGCGCGACTACGTGCCGCTGGCAAGCCGCTGAGCCTGGGCCGCTGCAACCGTCGCTTCGCAACCGACTCGGTCGGCTACGGCCGTCCCGGTTGGAGCTGATCAGCCTTCACATCCCGAAGACGGCGGGCACGTCCTTTCGTGCCGCGCTCGAAGCCGAATACGGCGCCGATCTCACCCCGGTCTACGGCGGCATCGGCGTGAACGGCCGCGGCTGCCGGGCCGTGCACGGACACTTCTCGCCCAGCCAGTTCTGGTCCGCCGGCCGGGCCGCCGCGCTCATCATGTGGCTCCGTGACCCCGCCGAACGGATCGCGTCCTACTACGACTTCTGGGGCTCGTCGGCCGCCCACGGCAACCCGAACCACGACGAGTTCCTCGCGTCGGACATGAGCCTCACCGAGTTCGCGGCCTGGGAGCCGATCCGCACCGAGTTCGCGACGATGTACGTCGACGGCCTCTCCCCTGCCGACTTCGACTTCGTCGGCATCGCCGAACGTTACGACGACGACCTGGCCCGGCTCGCCCAGCTGCTCGGCTGGCAGACCGCCGGCGTGTCCGAACGTACGAACGTGACCCCCGGCGAACGGAGCGCGCTCGACGCCGCAACCCGTGCCGAGATCGAGCGCCATCACGCAGTCGAGGTCGACTGGTATCGCCGATTCGCGGAACCTACGAGCTGACGCTGACCTTCTCGGTCGGCGTGAAGCGCACCGGCATGGCCTCCACCCCGGTGATGAAGTTGGAGTTGCGCCACGGCAGCTCGGATTGGGGCACCGCCATCTCGATGTCGGGCAGACGGGTGAGTACCCGGGTGAACATCTCCTTGAGCTCCAACCGGGCGAGTGAGGCACCGAGGCAGAAGTGGGTGCCGAACCCGAACGCCATGTGGTTGTTCGGGTCCCGGGTGACGTCGAACCGGAACGGGTCGACGAAGTGGTCCTCGTCGCGGTTGCCCGACGGATAGAGCATGATCACGTCGCTCTCCGCCGGGATCGTCTCGCCCCGCAACTCGACGTCCGTCATCACGGTGCGGGCCATGTTCTTGATCGGCGTGACCCAGCGGAGCATCTCCTCGACAGCCGTCTCGATGCCGCCGGCCAGGTCGGCTTGAAGCTTCGCCCGCTCGTCGGGGAACTCCAACAGCGCCTGCATGCCGCCGGTGATCACGTGTCGTGAGGTCTCGTCGCCGCCGATCAGGATGAGGAGCGACTCCTGCACGATCGACTCGTCGTCGAGGCGGTCGCCGTCGACATCGGCCTCGCAGAGAATCGAGACGAGGTCGTCGCCACCGGGATTCGCCCGGCGGTCCGCGATGATCCCCAGCTGGAACTCGCGGAAGGCGATGCCGGCGAGCATGGCCTTCTCGGACGCCTCGGGCGAGGTCGTCGTCGTGCCCCGGATCAGATCGTCGGACCACTCGAGCAGATCGTCGAACGACTCACGTGGGAACCCGAGCATGTCGCCGATCAGCAGGAGCGGCAGCGGCGCGGCGATGTCCCACACGAAGTCGCCCTCGCCCTTCTCACACACCCGATCGATGATCATGTCGCACAGTCCGCCGATCTGACCGAGCTTGTCCCGCACCCGCTTCGGCGTGAAGCCCTTGTTGACGAGCTTGCGCCGATTCAGATGGTCCGGGTCGTCCATCGAGATCATCATCGGCAGCGGGTCCCCCTTGGGGCGCGGTGCCTTGTAGGACGAGTAGGTCTGCGGGTCGCGCGAGATCGTCAGGATGTCGTCGTACTTCGCCACGGCCCACACGTCGGAGTTGGGGTCGTAGTACACGGGCGCGTTCTCGCGCATCCATGTCCAGTCCTCGTGGGGTTGCCCTGCGTACCAGTTGCCGTCGAGCAGATCGATGTGGTCGCGCACGGGATGATTCGCCATCGCCGAAAAATAGGCGAACATGGGCGCCATGGGCACGATCGTGACCGTCGTCGACGCATTCACGGATCGGCCGTTCCGGGGAAACCCCGCCGCGGTCTGCATCCTGGACGGCCCCGCCGACGAGGACTGGATGCAGAACGTCGCCGCCGAGATGAACCTTCCCGCCACTGCGTTCTGTCACGCCGAGGGCGAGATCTGGCGTCTGCGATGGTTCACGCCACGGGCCGAACTCGACCTCTGTGGTCATGGCACGCTCGCGACGACCCACGTGCTGCGCTCCAGCGGCGTCGAGGGGACGATCCGCTACAGCACGCACAGCGGCCTCCTCGCCGCACAGTCGCTGCCGGACGGCATCGTGCTCGACTTCCCCGCCGATCCGACCACGAAAGCCGAGGCGCCCAAGGGGCTCCTCGCCGCGCTCGGCGTCCCGGACGACACTGCGGTGCGGAAGGGTCGCGCCGACTATCTGGTCGCGCTGGAGGACGAAGCGGCGGTCCGTGCGATCCGGCCGACGTTCAGTCTCCTCAGGCGGGTCGACTGCCGCGGGGTGTCGGTCACCGCGCCGGGTGATCCCGACGCGGACCACGACGTCGTGTCGCGCTTCTTCGTGCCGTCCATCGGCATCGACGAGGACTCGGTGACCGGATCCGCTCACTGCACCCTGGCCTCGTACTGGTCCGCCCGACTCGAGCGGGACCGCCTCCGCTACCACCAGGCGTCGGCCCGCGGTGGAGAGTTGGAGGTCACCCGCGTCGGCGATCGCGTCGAGTTGTTCGGTCAGGCCGTGATCACCATGCGGGGCGAGTTCGTCAGCTGACGTCGATCACGATCTTGCCGGCGTTGAGGTTCGCGCCCATCCGCTCGTGGGCGGCGGCGACGTCGTCGAGCGCGAAGCGCGAATCGATCACGGGGACGAGCAAGCCCTCGTCGACCCGCGGGAGCATCTGCGCGGAGAACTCGCGGGTCACGGCGATCTTCTCCTCGATCGGGCGGGCCCGCAGCGTGGTGCCGATCAGGGCCGCCCGCTTGACGAGCAGGCTGCCGGGATCGAACGGCACCGGGCCGCCGTTCATCACCCCCACCTGGATGATGCGGCCGCCGAGGCGCAGCGCCCGCACGTTGCGGGGCAGGTAGTCACCTCCGATGACATCGAGCACCACATCGACGCCGATGCCGTCGGTCGCCTCGAGGACCCGGTCGGCGAAGTCCTCGGCGTTGTAGTCGATCACGACATCGGCGCCGAGTGATCGGCACACGTCGTGCTTGCCGGCCGATGCCGTCACCGCGATCCGGGCCCCCAGCGCCTTGGCGATCTGGATGGACGCCGTGCCCACACCTGACGCGCCCGCATGTACGAGCGCCCATCGGCCGGAGGTGAGTCCGCCCTGGCGCACGAGTGCGTCCCACGCCGTGATGTACACCTCGGGGAACGCGCCGGCGTCGCTGAGGGGAAGGCCTGCGGGCACCCGCATGGTCTGGCGTTCGTGGACCGCGATCTGCTCCGCATAGCACCCGCCGTTGCTGATCCCCATCACGGCATCGCCGACCGCGACCCCGTCGACCCGTTCGCCGGCGCTGACGACGCGGCCCGCGTACTCGAGCCCGGGGATCTCGTGTTCCATCGGCGGTCCGGGATAGAGGCCCATGCGTTGGAGCAGGTCGGCCCGGTTCACCGCGGTGGACACGATCTGGACGACGACCTCCTCCGGCCCGGCGATCGGATCGGGAACGTCGCGGACCTGGAGGACCTCCGGTCCGCCCTTCTCTTCGAGGACGATGGCGCGCATGGGCGGACTCTACGGGGTGGGCTGCGACGCGG
>BQJV01000395.1 GCA_021604885.1 Acidimicrobiales bacterium | reverse complement strand
CGGCCGCCGGACCGCTGGGCTCAGGCGTTCGCGACGTCGCGGGCGACCTGGGCCCAGCGATCCAGGACATCCGGGTGCTTCCGGAGCTGGCTCGACGCGGTGTAGGTCATCAGCCGAGCCGTCGGGGCGACGTCCTTGTAGCGCTCCACGAGGTTGGCCCCGAGCGTCGACCAGGTGCCCGAAACCGTGTAGTGGTCGAGCACGTCGTCGGTGATGAGACCCACCATGCCGGCGAGGTCGCCGTCGCGTTGTTTTGCGTGGAGCTGGTCGGACAGGCCGTCGAATCCGTGGGTCTCGAAGACGGGTGAGTAGGTGCGGGTCGAGCCGTAGAACGCGATCATCTGGCGGGCGGCCTCGCGGGTCTCCGCCAACTCCTCGTCCGTGTCGCCTACGGGCGTCATGACCGGGATCTCGAAGGTGACATCGGCGAGGTCGCGGCCCGCACGCGCAACGCCCTCCTCGACATGCGGCCGCTGCACGTCGGTGAGGTACTGCGCCGAGTTGAAGGGATGGATGTGGATGCCGTCGCAGATCTCGCCGGCCATGCGGCTCATCCAGGGCAGGACGGCGCTGACGAAGATCGGCGGGTCCGCGGCGTCGATCGGACCCGGTGACCATTGGGCCGGGAGCAGGCTGAACGAGTAGAAGTCGCCCTCGAAGTGGAGCTTCTCCTCGCCCCGAAAGGCGCGGAAGATGGCGTGGAGCGACTCGACGTATTCCTTCATGCGGGGGCCGGGCGGGGCGTACTCGCCCGAGTAGCGCCGCTCGATGTGAGCCTTGATCTGGGTGCCGAGACCGAGCGTGAATCGCCCGCCGGTGTTGTCGGCGAGCTCCCACGCGATCGACGCGGTGATCATCGGGCTACGGGGAAAGGCCACCGCGACGGCCGTTCCGATGCCGAGGCGTTCGGTCGCGAGCCCGGCGGCGGCCGCGGACAGATAGGCCGTGCGCCCGGCTTCGGTGAGCCACATCGTGGCGAATCCGGCGTCCTCCACGGCCTTCGCGTGGCGCTGCATGTCGGGCAGTCTCGTCGCGGCCGCCATGATGTCGAGTTCCATGCGTGCTCCCTTGCGTGCGAGTGCGCCGGTCAACGTAGTTGGCGGCTGTCGGTCAACCTAATGACAGCGCTCAGGAGGCCGATTCTCCCTGTAGTCCCTTCGGAGAATCTCGTGCACTCGGCCGACCCCGACATCCCAACGCCGGCGACCGGCCCGACCCGCGCCCGCGACGGCCTCGCCGTGGCGGACGCCGTCGGTCGCGCGCTGGCGAGCGCCGGGCTCGACGATGCGCTCGTGGGCTACGGGCGTGCCCTCCAGATCCTCGCCGAGGGCTTCGACGCGTTCGTCACCGCGATCATGCGATTCGAGGATGACGGTGCTCATGTGTCCGCGCTCTGGGGGCCGACGGGGCTCGTCCGTGATCCGCAGCTCCGGGTCGGGCAGGACCTCCTTCCGGCCGGAGCGCCGCTGCGGGCGCGCGGCGAGTCCATGGTTCTCGAACCGGAGGACTTCGGCAGCGAGTTCGGAATGTTGCTGCGCCAGCTCGGCGAGGGCGCGTCGATGCTCGTGACACCCATCTTCGACGCGGACATCGTGTCCGGCGCGGTCGCCGTGCTTGCTCCGGGAATGGCCGACCTGGACGACAGCGACCGCATGGCCGTCCAGCTGTGCGGGGAGATCCTGTGGCGCCACATGCGCCATCACGACGCTCGCGAAGAACTCCGCCGGCGCGCGGACGTGGCGGAGATCCTCGCCCATGTGGGTGGTCGCCTCCACGAAGGCGGGATCGCCGAGGCACGCGAGTTGCTGGACGAGGTGCTCGAAACGGTCGGCTGCTATGTCGAAGCGACGGTGATGCGCACCTACGAATGGACCGGTGGCCGCCTCCACTTCCTGCTCGAGTGGGCCGAGTCCGGCGACGCGAACACGGCCCCGCGGGATCTCCCGCCGGTCGCGATCGAGCACCTCTCGAAGGGCGGCATCTATCGCTTCGACGAGCTCACCCCCGTCCCCGTCCCCGAGGTCGAGGATCTCCTCGCCGGGTTCAACAGTGGGGTGATCGTTCCCGGCATCGTCGAGGGCGAGATGGTCGGGCTGTTCGTCGTCGGTCGCGTCGACAATCGACCGCTCTCCGACACCGCGCTCGAGCTCGTCACCAGCGCAGTCGGGCTGTTGGGGCAGTTCCGGGCGCGCATGGGCGCTGAGCTCGATCTCGTGCGGCGTGGTGTGGTCGAGCAGGCGCGAACCGAGATCGCGGAGTCGTTTCTCAACGCCACCGCCGCGACGGTGGACGAGACCGCGCGGGCTGCGCTCGAACGGATCGGGGGCGTCTTCGGCGCTCGCCGGGTGCGGTGGGCGGAGATCGAGCCTGCGGTCGCACGTGTGCGTGTGGTGATGGAATGGTCCGACGGCACCCGCCCGCAGCCGCCGACGGAGTTCGACCTGCCGACGGACATCCAGACATGGCACGAGCCCTTCGTCCTGCAACCCGAAGACGTCCTCGCCTCGTGGGGGCGGGTCACGACAGCCGCCACGATGATCGTGCCGACCACGGTTGGCGACGATGTCCGTGCGGTCCTGACCCTCACGGGCGACCGCGTCGGCGCGGAACTCCCGCCCGATGAGCTGCGCACGCTGACGGACCTCGCCGGCGTCGTCCTCCAGGCCCGCACGCGGGCGGACGAGGAACGTCAGCAGGAGTACCGCCAGGTCCTCGACGATCTCCAGCTTCGGCTCGGGGCGAGATTCCTCGACCGCTCCGTCGTCGACTCGGTGGATGTCATCACGTGGGCCCTCGGCGAGTTGGGCGAGGCGCTCGACACCGATGTCATCTCGTTCGCCGAGTACCTCGGGAGCCGGGACGGCACCCTGCACTCGTGGAGTCGCAACGGCAAGCCGCTCGACCCGTCCGGCACCGACGTCGACCAGTCCATCTTCGAAGCGCATTGTCAGCGCGTGCTCGACTCCGGCCGGCCGACCGAGACCCGATCGCGCCTTCTGCCCGACGAGCTTCGCGTGCCCGCCGAGGCTGCGTCCGGCTCCGAGTTCTCGATGCTGGTGGTGCCCTTCCGTGCGCCGGGCATCGCACTCCTGCTCGGCGTGTGCTCGCTGCGCGATCGCGAGTGGGCGCCGGTCGAGCGGGCGCTGTTGCAGCAGGTGATCGGCCAGATACGCCAGTTCATCGATGTGGTGTCCAGCCGGGCGCAACTCGAGCACGACGCGACCCACGACGCCCTGACCGGCCTCGCGAACCGTCGAAAGCTCGCCGACGAGTTCACGAACCTGCTCGGTGCCGGTGGCCGCGGCGCGCTGCTCATGGTCGACGTCGATCGCTTCAAGGTGGTCAACGACTCACTCGGACACAGTGCCGGCGACGCGGTTCTGGTGGCCATTGCCGAGCGGATCCGGCGCTCCCTCCGCGGCCCCGATCTCGTGGCCCGATTCGGCGGCGACGAGTTCGCCGTGCTCGTGCACGACAGCGACTCGGACATGGAGGTCGCGGCGACCGCTCAGCGGCTGATCGAGGTCATCCGGGAGCCGATCATCGTCCAGGGCACGACGGTGATTCCGACCTGCAGTGTCGGCATCGCCACATCGTCCGGCACCGATGACGTGGAGGCGGTGCTGCGTCACGCCGATGCGGCGCTGTACGACGCGAAGGCCAAGGGGCGTGACCGCTATGAGTTCTTCGACGAGGCGCATCGAGCCACGCTGCGCGACCGCCTCCATCTCGAGACGGACCTCCGTCGCGGCGTCGCCGCCGGGGAGTTCGTGCCCTGGTTCCAGCCCGAGTACGACCTCATCACCAACGAGATCGTCGGCGTCGAGGCGCTCGTGCGTTGGGACCATCC
>BQJV01000394.1 GCA_021604885.1 Acidimicrobiales bacterium | reverse complement strand
GCGGAGCTGAACCAGCGGATCTGGAACACCGCGATGGATCTGCTCGGTACCGAGGGGATGATCCACGAACCCGGCTACCCGCTGAGTCGCAACGAGGGCAGTTCGGCGGCCACGCTCTCCAAGTCGTTCCTGCGGTCGCAGGCGAACACCATCGAGGGCGGGACGTCCGACATCATGCGCAACATCCTCGGCGAGCGGGTGCTGGGTCTGCCCGGTGAACCGCGTGTCGACAAGGACGTCGCATGGAAGGACATCCCGACCTGACCGTCAGGGGCGCTCCAGCCGCTCCCAGGCCGCGGCTTTGACCATGGCCAGCGCGTCGGCCGACTCCGCGGCGATCGCTTCCGCCATCGCTTCGGCACGGTCGCGAAGCTCCGCGTCCGGCACGACCTCGCCCACGATGCCGAGCTGATGGGCGCGATGGGCGCTCAGGCGCTCCTCGCCTCCCACCAGGGCCATGCGCAGCACCGACTCGGCCGGGGCCTTCTTGAGGAGGCCGGTCGTCTCGAACGCGGACACCTGACCGACGCGCACATGCGGGTCGAGAAAAGTCGCGCGCTCCCCCGCGATCACGAGGTCGGCGTCGGCCACGAAGTGGAGGCCGCCGCCCGCGCAGGTGCCGTTGACCGCGGCGATGACGGGCTTCGTGACGCCGCAGTGCCAGCCCGTCATCCGCAGCGTGAAGTCGCGGGTGCGGCGACTGCTCTCGCGCAACGCCTCCTTGTCCCGGGCCAGCTGGACCACGTCGAGTCCGGTCTGGAACGTCCGCCCGTTGCCGGTGTTCACCACCACACGGACGGCGTCGTCGGCCTCCATCGCGGACCACGCCCGCTCGAGCTCGTCGAACATCGCCGCGTCGATGGCGTTGCCGGCATCCGGACGATCGAAAATGATCCAGCCGACCGGCCCCTCGCGGCGAACCTCGAGGGTCGCCCAGTCCACGGGCGTCAGTCCAGGAAGTCCGGCTCGTCGCGCATGAGCTCTTCCATCCACGGCTGGAATTGGAACCACCCGGAGAGATCGTTGCCCTGCTGCTGGTGCCCCGCGACGGCGAGGTCGTGGGGAATCTCGATCGGATCGCCGGCCGCGAGCGCGACGAGCTGAGTCTGGCAGGCGCGCTCGAGCGCCACGAACCACCAGATGGCCGCGTCGACGGAGCCGCCGACGGTGATGAGGCCGTGGTTCTGGTGGATCAGCGCCTTCTTGTCACCGAGCGACGCAGCCATCTTCTCGCCGTCCGCCGGGTCGAGCACCACCGCGCCGCCGCCGTCGCTGTGCAGGGCGATGTCGTCGTAGAACATCGTGTCGTCCTGCGTGAGCATCTTCAGCGGCTGGCCGAGCGTGGAGAACGTGCGGCCGTACATCGAGTGGCAGTGGGCCGCGGCGATCACGTCGGGGCGGGCCTTGTGCAGACCGGAATGGATCGCGAACGCCGCGGTGTTCACCGGGCGGTCGCCGATCACGACGCGGCCCTCGTGGTCCACGCAGATCAGGTCTGACACGGTCATGTATTTGAAGTTCTTCCCGAACGGGTTCACCCAGAAGTGATCCTCGTGCTCGGGGTCGCGCACGGTGACGTGGCCGGCGACACCTTCGGCGAGCCGGAGCCGACCGAGGACGCGGAGCCCGGCCGCGAGCCGCTGTTTGCGGTGGAGTCGCTCGGCTTCGATCGTCTCGGGGATCTCCGGGAACGGGAACGACACATCGTTGTACTCGGGCTCGAATCCGCCCGGGTTCTTGCGGCTCTGCACGTCGGTCATGCGTCAACCGTACTCTCTGCGCCCCGGAACTCGAGTCCGTCGAAGGCGCCCGACGTGCGCCAGTCGGCGATGTAGGCGAAGTACGCCACCGGTCCCTCCGGGTAGCCGAGCCGATCGAGCACGCGCCCCTCGTCCGGCCGCCCCTCGTTGTTGTAGTAGCCCGGCGTGCAGTCGGCGGCGCCTCCGAACATACGCATGCCGGCCAGCAGTTGGTCGATCCACGCCTGCTCGGCTTCCTCGGTCACCTCGACCTGCTCCGCCCCCACGTCTTCGGCGTGGGCGACGATCGCGGCGATCGTCTCGCCCGCCTCGACGAGGTTGTGGGGCACATTGGAGATGAGGTTCGCCGCTTGGGACGGGCTCACCACGAAGAAGTTCGGGAAGCCGACAGAGTGCAGTCCGTGCAGCGTGCGCATGCCCTCGCCCCAGTGTTCGGTGAACAGGGCGACACCATCGCGCCCGTGCACGTCGAACCCGGATCGCCGGGTCTGCTCCGTGCCGACCTCGAAGCCTGACGCGTAGATGATGCAGTCCAGCTCGTACTCGGAGCCGGCAACGACCACCCCTCGCTCGGTGATCGCCTCGACGCCCTGCCCGTCCGTGTCGATCAGGTGCGCGGTCGGACGGTTGTAGGCATCGAGGTACTCGTCGTGGAAGCAGGGGCGTTTGCACAGCTGGCGGTACCAGGGCTTCAAGGCCTGGGCGGTCGCTCGATCCTCGATCAGGGTGTCGACGCGGGCGCGGATCTCCTCCATCTTCTCGTCGTCGCTGTCGTGATACGCCTGCAGCATCGTCTCCGGGCTGAAGTCCTCCAGGTTCGCGAGCACGCGGTCGCGGATGCGCTGGGAGATGTCCGTCCAGCCATCCTTCACCAGGTCCTCGTCGGCGAAGCCGCCCGTCTGCAGGATCGTGAAGTTCTCGCGCCACCGCTTCTGCCAGCCCGGCTCCAGGTCGGCGAACCACGCCGGGTCGATCTCGTGGTTGTTGCGGACGTCGATGGACGACGGCGTTCGTTGGAACACGTAGAGCTCGCCCGCGTCGCGTGCGAGATGCGGAACGCACTGCACCGCCGTTGCGCCGGTGCCGATGATGCCCACCCGCTTGCCGGCGAGCTTCGTCATCGGCGCGCCGGCGGGGTCGCCGCCCGTGTACTCGTAGTCCCACCGCGTCGTGTGGAACGTGTGGCCACCGAACGTGCCGATGCCGGGGACGCCGGGCAGCTTCGGGCGATGCAGCGGACCGGTGCCGATGGCGACATACTTCGCCCGCATCTCGTCGCCACGGTCGGTGCGGATGACCCATCGCGAGGCCTCGTCGTCCCAGCTGAGGTCGGTCACCTCGGTCGAGAACACCGCATCGTCGTAGAGGTCGAAGTGCCGGCCGATGCCCTGGCAGTGCGCCAGGATCTCGGGCGCGTGGGTGTACTTCTCGCTCGGGACATGACCCGTCTCTTCGAGCAGCGGAAGGTAGATCATCGCGGCGGTGTCGCACTGGGCGCCCGGGTAGCGATTCCAGTACCAGGTGCCGCCGAAGTCGCCGCCCTTCTCGATCACGCGGACATCGCCGACCCCGGCCTTCTTCAACGCCGCGGCCGTGCAGAGGCCGGCGAACCCACCGCCGACGAAGGCGAACGTGACCTCGTCCGTGAGCGGTTCCCGCTCGACCACCTCGGTGTACGGATCCGCGACGTGACGGGCGAAGTCGCCGGTGACCTCGACGTACTGCTCGTTGCCGTCGGCACGTAGGCGCTTGTCGCGCTCGGCCGCGTAGCGGGCGTGGATGGCAGCTCGTTCGGCGTCGGTCAGCGGTGTCGTCACCCCGAAACGATCACACCTCTCCCCCGGCGGCCACAAACCGAGTCGGCCGTGCGGGATCTACGCTGGTGTCGATGCCGACCACCGGTCACCCTCGCTTCCACCTCGCCATCGCCGTGGACGACCTCGCCGCGGGTCGTCGCTTCTACGGCGAGGTCCTCGGCCTCGCGGAGGGGCGCTCGGACGACGACTGGGTCGACTTCGACTGCTTCGGCCATCAGCTGGTGATCCACCGGATCGCCGGGCGCAGCGAGTCGCTGCCGACGAATCCGGTCGACGGCG
>BQJV01000393.1 GCA_021604885.1 Acidimicrobiales bacterium | reverse complement strand
CGATGACGATGTCGTCGACGGCCTGGACACCGAGGGGTTGGATCCGACGGTGAGCTTTTCGGGGGCAGACACGGTCTGGGAGAACGGCATTCCGGTGCTGGACGACCTGATCACGCTGGTCTTGCGTCCGGCGCCGCCGGAGAACGTGACCTTCCAGGTCGGCACGACCGACCCGGACGCGTTGGCGATTCTGGACCCGAGCAACGACCTGCCGCGCTCTTTGTTCACGATCCAGGGGGGCACGGGTGCCGATTCGGCGACCGTGACGATCCTGGTGCGTGCGCTGCAAGATCCCGACCGGCACAGCGAGCAGGCGACGGTGTTTGCCTACTCGGTGATCGGTGGTGAGAACCCGGCGAACACGAACCCGAGCGCGGGTGGTTACCTGAATCTGGCGGTGACGCGTGCGATCACGGTGGTCGACGATGACCTGCTGGGTCTGGAACTGGTGCGTCTGACGAACACGGCTTCGGACACGCTGGATATCAACGGCGCGGTCGCTGTGGACATCGCGGAGTACGAAGTGCGGTTGCTGGGCGGGGTGGCGCCGGCCAATGGCATGCGTATCCTGCTGACGACGTCGGATCCGAACGTGGCGAACATCCGCGACTCGGCGGGCGGTTCGGTGATCACCGAGCTGACGATCGCAGAAGGCGCGTCGACGGGCCAGTTCGTGCTGGTGCCGAAGACGGTGCAGAGCGGTTGGCCGAGCGACGTTTTCGTGTTTGTCGACGGCGTGGTGCCGTTCAACGTCAACGACGCCGACTTCCGCGACATCGACTACCGGGTGATCCGGAATGTCGCTGGCGAGGTGTTGGTGCTGACGCTGACGACCAGTGGTATCGGGACGTTGGTCGAAGACGATCCAGTCTTTGACACCGAGACGATCACGGCGACGCTGTCGGGCAACCTGACGCTGGGCACGACGACGTTTGGTGTCGAGACCTCGAATCCGGAGATCGCGACGACGAGTGTCACGCAGCTGACCTTTGCAGCGGGCCAGACGGTGCAGACGTTCGATGTGACGGCCAGCTCCGACCTCGACAACCGTGACGAGATCTTCCAGGTGCGGGTGTTCGGCGGGCAGGGCGGTCAGTTGGTGCAGGAGTTCCTGCCGATGACGGTGGCGGACGACGAGTCGACCGGCACGCTGACGTTCACCGACGGTGTGATCACCGGCTCGGAGTTTACGTTGACCGAGGGAGACCCCTCAGACTCGACGAAGACCTTCACGGTGACGCTCAATGGCATGGACGGCCCCTTGACGCTGGGCATCGAGATCTCTGATCCGTCGAAGCTGAGCGCCGACGCGAACATGGTGACGCTGAACCTGGACGGAGACATGGTGAGCTTCGATGTCTTCGCGCTGCCGGATGCGGACTACAACGACGAGTCGGTCGAAGTGCGTCTGCTGGGTGGTATCAACGGCCAGGTGGTGCAGGGCGTGTTCACGATCCTGATCGCGGACGACGAGGACGTGATCTCGGCGACGCTGGCTGCGACGAGCGCGAGCCTGACGGAAGGCGAGACGACGGATGTGACGCTGACGTTGAGCGAGCCGGTGCCGGATCAGTATGGGGACCTGACGTTCCTGATCACGAGCTCGGACCCGAACAACCTGCAGGTGCTGGCCAGCAATGTGGTCATCCCTGAGGGCAGCGACACGGGGACGTTCCAGGTGACGGCGGTGCAGAACGGACTGTTCGAGTCGCCGCAGCTGGTGACGGTGTCGGTGAGCGCGGGTGGATTCGGCCAGGCCATCACGGCCCAGGTCGGCATCGACATCGCGGACGACGACGTGGCGCTTTCGGCTTCGCTGGTTCCGGCGCTGACGACCATCGCCGAGGGCGAGGTGCAGTCGGTGGCCCTGACGCTGAACCAGCCGGTTCCGGCGGGCGGGGGTGACCTGGCGCTGACGGTGTTCACGACCGATCCGTCCGCGCTGATGGTCTCGGGCGACAGCTACAATGTTGTGATTCCGGAAGACTCGAGCTCGGTGGCGCTGACCTTCACGGCCGTCGAAGACGACGACCGGGTGAGCGAAGAGGTGATCATCGCGATCACGGGTATCACCGAGTCGGGCATGACGCTGAACCACCTGGACGCGGTCACGGTGGTGGACAACGACACGATCGAGTTTGGTTGGGAGCTGTCGGGCGTGGCGCAGCCGCTGCCTGGGCTGTGCACCGAGACGCTGAAGGTGTTCCTGACGGCCGAGCCGGCCAACGGGCAGCCGATCCGCTTCTTCATCTATCCGGACGAGTTCGAAGACCTGTCGCAGGTCAACCTGGACAGCGGTGTGTTCGAGATCGAGTACATCCTGTCGTCGACGGCGGACACGGCGCGAATCGGCCTGACCCCGACGCCGGCCGACGTGTTCCCGCCGTTCTTCCTGGACGACGTGTTCGACGTGATCGGTTCGTTCGGGCAGCTGAATGACCGGCAGACGTACGTGACGATCCAGCTGGAGGTCGACGGTGTCTGGCAGACCGACTTCATTCCTCTGACCCTGGGCACCTTCAGCTGCCTCGAAGTCGGCGGTCTGAACGGTGGCATCGACAACCAGAGCATTCCTCTGGTCGAGCTGCAGGAGTTCGACTTCGACCAGCCGTCGATCAACCAGGCGATCTTCGGGATCCTGACCGAGTCCGCGGCCGAGCTGGCCAACGACGGCTATGACGTCAGCGCAGCTTCGCGCTCGCAGCTGGTGGGCTTCAACGCCGACCTGGGCCAGTTCGGGAACGCGATCGATCTGCCGGCTCTGTACTCGACCGGCGAGTCTCAGCCAGTGGGCGTGCTGACTGACCGCGCCCTGGGTGCGGCGGCGCAGCTGCTGCAGGGAACGGATGTCGGTGCCGGCGTCGACGTGCTGCTGTACGGTGACGTGCTGGGCTTCGAGCAGCTGAGTCTGGACGGTTCGGTCCTGACGGGGTCGATCCCGGCCGTGCACAGCCTGACTCACGGCCCGCTGAGCGAGCTGCTGGTGCTGACGTCTACCGACGGTGGCGTGGTGCCTGTGGTCGTGACCGAGGGCGACTCGGTGACGATGGCGGCCACTTCGGCGGCGGGCAGCTTCGCGGGTCGTCCGCTGATCGCAGACGGTTTCCCGTGGTACTCGCCGACTTTCCAGCTGGTCAACGACACGATCGCGTTGACGATCCTCGAAGGCAACCCTGACACCCTGGCGGCGGTCTTCATCGACAGCCTCTGGGTGGGTACCGTGTCGGACGACAACCACCTGGCGTTCGCGGGTGAGACGATCGGCGCCATGCCGGCGATCCTGCACCCGGACACCGTGTTGTTCCTGACCGATCCGGGCGGCAGCACGCCGTTCAGCGCGGTCTCTGGCGGGAGTATCGCCCGCCTGACGGGTATGGGGCAGGCCCAGGTGGACACCGTATTGGTCGACACCACGGCGGCGGCACCGGACTACCTGTACCAGGCGCCTTGCAGCTGGCCGGTGGTCGTGGACCGCAGCACGATGGCGTTCGTCAGTGGTGACGCGAGCAACGCGGGCATCACGATCGTGCACGCTTCGGACATGTCGGTGGTGACGCTTGACCTCGGTGAGGCGCCCAATCAGTTCGTGCGGCCGGTGCCTGTGGTCCTGGCCGAAGTGGGCTACGGCGTGGTCGTGGCGACGGCAGGTCCAGACGGCGTCGCCGGTTCGGGCTCGCTGGATGACCGGCTGTATCTGGTGCGTACGGATCGCGGGCACGAAGAGGTGCTGGCGACGGCGTTTGTCGGGGACATGTACCCGACCCCGGGCTCGACCCTGCTGATGCTCGGTGGCGACTCGCCGCTGATCGCGTTGGTGACGGGCGACAACGACGTCGACTACCTGACCTTCGTGCAGTTCCTGCCGG
>BQJV01000392.1 GCA_021604885.1 Acidimicrobiales bacterium | reverse complement strand
CTCGTACTGGCCGCCCGAATGGGCGTAGATCTCGCACTCGCCGCGAATGACCGCCATCGTCTTCGCACCGGCGGATCCCATCTCCACCAGGTCGGCGCCGAGCACCTCGGCGACGTGTGTCGCGGCAGCCGGTGGGCGGCTGCGGGAGACAATCATGCGGGGCGGGACGGCCGGCGAATCGCCGAGGGCCGTCGGCGCGGCCGTCGACAACACGAGCTCCAGGGCCGGCAGCGCGACGGCCCCGGCGATCGGGCGGTTGTTCTCGACCAGGGCGACATGGACGGCCCAGTCGGTGCGGGGGACCTCCGAGAACTCACGGGTGCCGTCGAGGGGGTCGACGATCCAGGTTCGGGCGACGTTGAGCCGGGTCAGGTCGGCTCTGCCTTCCGAGCCGGTGCCCTCCTCGGAGAGGATGGCGTCGTCGGGTCGTGCGGCCTGGAGACGGGCCATCAGCAGCTCGTGCGCCTGGCGGTCGCCTTCGTCCTTGAGGACGGCCGGCGGGGTGTCCTCGGCGTGCATCCGGGCCCGGAGTTCGACGAGAAGACGGCCTGCCTCCCCAGCGAGATCGGCGGCGAGTTGGTGATCTTCGGGCGTGGCAGGCATCGGTCCAGTGTCTCGGTTCTGGCGGGTTTGTGGCGTGGGCCAGAGTGCCCATTTCGGAACCGCGCCGGACGACCGTAACATTGACCCCGTCTATGGCCTACGACCTCACCCATCTGCGTCAGCTCGAAGCGGAATCGATTCACATCTTCCGTGAAGTAGCTGCCGAATTCGAGAACCCCTGCCTCCTCTTCTCCGGTGGCAAGGACAGCATTGTCATGCTCCGGCTCGCCGAAAAGGCGTTCTGGCCGGCGAAGCTGCCGTTCCCCGTGATGCACGTCGACACGGGCCACAACTTCCCGGAGGTCCTCGAGTTCCGTGACCGACGCGTCGAGGAGCTCGGCGCCCGACTGGTCGTCGCCTCCGTGCAGGATGCGATCGACTCCGGCAAGGTCGTGGAGGAGACCGGTCCCCGCGCGAGCCGCAACCGACTCCAGACCACGGCGTTGCTCGACGGCATCGCCGAGCATCGCTTCGACGCCCTCTTCGGCGGTGCTCGCCGCGACGAGGAGAAGGCCCGAGCCAAGGAGCGCGTGTACTCGTTCCGCGATGAGTTCGGATCGTGGGACCCCAAGAACCAGCGCCCCGAGCTGTGGAGCCTCTACAACGGCCGCATCAAGCAGGGCGAGCACATCCGGGTGTTCCCGATCTCGAACTACACCGAGCTCGACATCTGGCAGTACATCAAGGAGGAGGGGATCGAGATCCCCAACGTCTACTTCTCCCACCAGCGTGAGGTGTTCGAGCGGGACGGCATGCTGCTGTCGACCAGCCCCTTCATCACGCTGATGGACGAGGAGGAGCCGTTCATGGAGACCGTGCGCTACCGCACCGTCGGCGACATGAGCTGCACCGGTGCGGTCGAATCCTCGGCCGACACCATCGACAAGATCATCGACGAAGTCGCCGCCACGCGGATCACCGAGCGAGGCGCCACCCGCGCCGACGACCGGGTTTCCGAAGCGGCGATGGAAGACCGAAAGAAGGAGGGGTACTTCTAATGGAGATGCTCCGATTCGCGACCGCAGGTTCGGTCGACGACGGCAAGTCCACCCTCATCGGGCGGCTGCTCTACGACACGAAGACGATCTTCGAGGACCAGATGGAGGCCGTCGAACGGGCCTCGGTCCAGATGGGCACCGAGTACACCAATCTCGCGCTCCTCACCGACGGTCTGCGCGCCGAGCGGGAGCAGGGCATCACGATCGATGTCGCCTACCGCTACTTCGCCACGCCCCGCCGCAAGTTCATCATCGCGGACACGCCCGGCCACACCCAGTACACGCGCAACATGGTCACCGGCGCCTCGACCGCCGATCTCGCAATCGTGTTGCTCGACGCCCGCAAGGGTGTGCTCGAGCAGTCGAAGCGTCACGCGTTCCTCGCGTCGTTGCTGCGGATCCCGCACCTCGTGCTCGCGGTCAACAAGATGGACCTGGTCGACTACGACCAGACCCGCTTCGAGGAGGTCAAGGACGAGTTCCGCGACTTCGCCAGCAAGCTCGACATCACCGACCTGACCTTCATTCCGGTCTCGGCGCTCCACGGCGACAATGTCGTCGATCGCTCGCCGCACATGGGCTGGTACGAGGGCCCGTCGCTGCTGCACCATCTCGAAGAGGTGCACATCGCGTCGGACCGCAACCACATCGACACCCGGTTCCCGGTCCAGTACGTCATCCGCCCCCAGTCGGACGAGTACCACGACTATCGCGGCTATGCGGGCACCCTCGCCGGTGGTGTCCTGCGTCCCGGCGACGACGTGGTCGTGCTTCCCTCCGGCTTCCAGTCGACGGTCAAGAGCATCGAGACGCTCACCGGTCCGCTCGAGGAGGCGTTCGCGCCGATGGCCGTCACCGTGCGGCTCGACGACGAGATCGACATCTCCCGTGGCGACATGATCGTCCGCCCGAACAACCAGCCGGACGTGTCGCAGGACGTCGACGCGATGATCTGCTGGATGAACGAGAAGTCGTCGCTGACGCCGAGCTCGAAGCTTGTCATCAAGCACACGACGCGCACGACGAAGGCGATCGTCAAGGACCTCAGCTACATGCTCGACATCAACACGTTGCATCGCGACGAGTCGGCCACCGAGCTGAAGCTCAACGAGATCGGCCGGGTGCAACTGCGCACGCAGCAGCCGCTGTTCTTCGACGAGTACCGGCGCAACCGGGAGACCGGCAGCTTCATCATGATCGACGAGGCCACGAACGTGACGGTCGGTGCGGGCATGATCCTCGGCGAATCCAACTGACGAGGATGAACCAGAGCCCGAACGTCGTCTGGCATCCGGGCCATCTCTCCCAGGCCGAACGCTGGGAGGCCATCGGCCATCGTGGTGCCACCGTGTGGTTCACCGGGCTCTCCGGGTCCGGCAAGTCGACCGTCGCCACGGCGGTCGAGAAGGCCCTGCTGGACGCGGGTCGGCCCTGCTACGTCCTCGACGGCGACAACATCCGCATGGGACTCAACGGCGATCTCGGGTTCTCGGCCGATGACCGCGACGAGAACGTGCGCCGCGTCGCGGAGGTGGCTCGGTTGTTCGCCGATGCCGGCGTCGTCGCCCTCGTGCCGCTGGTGTCGCCCTACCGGGCGGCTCGTGACAACGCCCGGGCGCTCCATGTCGCCGCCGACGTGCCGTTCCACGAGGTCTTCGTCGACACGCCGATCGAGCTGTGCGAGCAGCGCGACGTGAAGGGCCTCTACGCCAAGGCCCGCGCCGGAGAGATCACGGGATTTACCGGGATCGACGATCCCTACGAGGGGCCGGAGGCGGCGGAGCTCCGCCTGGTGCCCGAGGACGGCGACGCCGACACGATGGCCGGCCTCGTTCTTCGTCTCCTCAGCTGAGGAGCGCGTCCCGCAGCACGGCGTCGACCCGCTCGACGACGTCGATGCGCTCCGGGGTCTTGTCGAGCTTGTAGAGCACGAACGCGATCGACAGCAGGCGCGCGTCCTCCGTCAGGGGACCGGTGACATCCGGACCGTGGTAGTAGCGCAGGCAGGCGTGGTCCCAGCCCGGCGGTCCTGCAAACGCGTCGCCGAAATCGAGGATGCCCATGAGGCGGCCGTCGGCAACGAGAATGTGGTCCCAATGCAGATCGGTGTGGACGACGGTGGCCGGCGCGGCGCCGGCCCGTCGGATCTCGGGTGCGAGCGCCACGAGTGCGGCGAGCCGCTCGGGCCAGCGGTCGGCGACCGGATGATCGGCCGGGTCCGCACCGTCGAAGGGCCAGGTCCGGGCGAGATGGAAGCGGGCGACGACA
>BQJV01000391.1 GCA_021604885.1 Acidimicrobiales bacterium | reverse complement strand
CGCCGCGGGTCTCGGCGTCGGGCCGGTCGAGCACGATCCTCGCTGCGGCGGCGTAGAGCGCGAGCTGGAGGAACCGACCTGCCGGCGTGGGGTTCTCCTCGCTGAGGTCCTTGTAGGCACCGCGTTTGCCGGTCTTGTAGTCGATCACCACGAGATCACCGGTGCTCGTCTCGTCGACGCGATCGATCGAGCCCCGCACCGTCAGCGCGCGGCCCGACGGCAGGGTGATCGTGACCGGCGGCGTGGGCTCGTGGGGCATGCCGAAGGGCAGCTCGGTGTGGATCGGCGTGCAGCCGTGGGCGGCTCGCTGATGACGGTCCATCACGGCGGCGACTTCGGCGAGGTCGCTCATCACCATCTGGCGGTCCCGGCGCCAGTAGACCGCTCGACCGACGAGGCCCTTGGCAGCCAGTCGTTCGGCTTCGTCCGCGGCGAGCTGGAGGAGTCGGTTGCGGGTGTCCTCGGACCAGGCACCGGCGTCGGCCGGCACCGTGCCGTCGCGCAGCGCTTCGGCGATCCACTGCTCGAGGGCGTGGTGGACGAGATTGCCGAGCGTGAGCGGCGAGATGCGGTATTCCTGCTCGGGATCCTCGACCGGACGCACGCCGAGGATGTTGCCGACGAAGTAGGCGTGGGGACACTTCGACCACGTCTCCAGGCGCGTCGCGGAGGTGACATGGTCGGGGTCGATCGGGGTGGGGAGGCGGACGCCGCGCAGGTCGGCATCGCCGTGGGAGGTGAGGTTGCCGTCGAAGCGGGTCAGCGTGGGGCCGAGGCGGGCGATGATGAGGTCCACCCCGCGGCGCAGCTCGGACCGTTCGTCGAGGAGGGGGAGCGTGGTGATGTCGTCGCCCGCGTCGGCGGTGTCGAGCATCGCGCGGACGTCGTACTCCTGGGTGTGGCCGGGAAATCCGGTGGCGCGCAGGCCGGCGATGAACGAGGGGACCTCGGTGAACCAGTCACCCGTGAGTCGCCTGAGGTCCGCCGCGGCGGGGCGCACCCCCGTGCCCTCGTGGGCCTCGACCGTGTCGAGCAGCCAACGGGACGGAGCCCGTTCGGCGCTGCGACGGAGATCGCCGCGCGGGAAGGTCATCGTGACGTGTCCGGCTGCGGCGAGGACGCCGAGCAGGGCGCGGTGTTCGTCGGCGGTGAGGTCGGCGCGGGTGGGGAGGTCGCGACCGTGCGCCGCGGCGGGCAGCGCGGTACGGACGCGGTCGGGCAGGAGCGGATCGTCGCGACGCCGAGCCGGGAACGAGCCCTCGGCCATACCGACGATGACGACGACGTCCAGCTCGAGACCGAGCGCCATGTGGGCCGGGCCGAGGAGCACGCCGTTGCCGAACGTGCCGTGGCGGCCGATGTCGTCGGCGAGTTGGAGCTCCAGGGCGCGGCGGAAGGCGGCGACGGACGGGTGCGGGTCCACCCCGTCGAGGTCGCCCAGCCGGTCGATGGCGGCATCGATGCGTTGCCCGGCGGCCTTCTCGTCGGGCGGCCACTGCTCGCGCAGGGTCTCGCCTCCCACATAGGTGCGCACGAGTCGGCGGCACCAGGAAGCGAGCCCCTTCCAGCTGGCGGCCTGCCCGCCCGGGTCGAGGGCGGCGGTGAGATCGGCGGTGAACTGGGCCAGCTCGGTCGCCTGGTCGGCCTCGCGGCGATGGCGTTCGGCCCGCCAGCTCTCTGCCTCGTCCTTCTCCGCCTGGGCGGCATCGGCTTCGAGTTCCTCGACGAGGCGGCCGAGCCGGGTGGCCCACTGCTCCGGCCCGGCGATCACGCCCGCGGCGCGACTCGCTCGTTCCCACGCGGCGACGGGCGCGGGTCGGTTGTCCACGCCGCGAATGGGCGCCCCCGCGAGCCACGCGGCGACGTCTCGGCGGCTGAAGTCGTGGTCCGGCAGGGCCAGCAGGGCAAGGAGTGAACGGCCGAGCAACGACGCATCGGCCGTCTCGACGCTGGTGCCGAACCAGTTGATGCCGGCCGCGTCGAATGCGTCGCCGAGGAGGCGGGCGTAGGGGTCGCGCGAGCCGTAGAGCACCGCACAGCGGCCGAGCGGGGTGCCGACGCGGGTGGCGTCGACGATCGTGCGCAGTGCATGGCGGACTTCGTCGTCGGCATCGCTGACGGAGACGCCGCGGTCTGCCCGTTCGGCGGTCGGTGCCGTGTGCTCGGGCCAGGTGAGCCCGAGCGCCTCGACGCTCCGGCGGACCGGTGCGTCGGCGTCACCGTCGCTGGTGGTGCCGGCGATGACGTGGAGATCGGACGCGTTGCCGAACGTGGTCAGGAGGCGGACCTGGTTCGCGGTGAGCCGTTGGGGGAGATGCAGCACCGCCGGGCCGAGCTCGTCGAGCACCGGGTGACCGCCGGCCATGGCGTCGACCGCGGCATCGATCAGGTCCTGCTCGTTGCTGAAGGTCGGCCGGAGCCGGTCGGCGACGGCGCGATGGACGCGGACGACGTCGGCCGCCCGGCTCGAGGTTGCGGCGATGGCCGCGAGGCCGTCGGGTGCCACCTCGGACAGGGCCTTGTGCGCCCGCACGAGCGAGCGTTCCGTGGCGGGGTGGGTGTGGACGCCGGCGAAGTGGCCGGGTTCGCCGGCGAGCACGGCGCGCACGCCGCCGGCGATCACCGGCGTGGAGACCGGGCGCCGACCCGACGCCGCGACGGCGGGCGCCCCGAGGAGCTCAGCGAGGCGGTAGGGGGTGAGAAAGGTGACGGCGGCGATGCCTTGTCGGCGGCCGATCGCCCGGCGCGCCGCGATGCCGACATAGTTCGAGGGCACGAGCACGGCGACCGGTGCGAGGGCGCGATCGTCCTTCAGCTCGGCGATCGCCGTCGCGAGCGCGGTGTGCGCGTCACCGCCGAGTTCGGTGGTCCGAAGTGAGATCGCCATCCGGGGTGATGGTACGCACGCCGTGTGACGCGCGCCGGGTGCCCCGAGCGGGGGTCAGCGGCCGGCTTTCTCCTTGGCCGTGGCGATCAGCGACGCCAAGCGGCGGCTCCCGGTGCCCGGCTCGGTGAGTTGGGCGAGGCGGTCCCGCTCGATGCGGTCCTTGAGGGTGGCCTTGCGGGCGGGGATCTGGCGGGTATCGGTCATGTCGGTCTCTTCTGATCCAACGTGCACCCCACGATGGGGTCCACCTGTACAACGCACGAGACGGCGTGAAGTCGCGCGATTTCTCGGCGTGCGTGTACGGGGCAGCGCCGGATTCGGAGGTTTGGCCGTGCGGTCCTCGGGGTACAGCCCAGAACGTCACCAACAACCGAAGGAGATCTGATGCTCTGGTTCCTGCTGATTCTGCTCGTATTCGGCCTCGTCTTCGGGGCCATCGCCCGCCTTCTCGTGCCCGGACCCGATCCGATCGGCTTCGGTGGCACCTGGCTCCTCGGCCTCGTCGGCTCGTTCGTCGGCGGCTTCCTCGGCTACCTGATCTTCGGGGCCGACTTCGATGACGGTCCGATCCAACTCGCTGGTGTGGTCGGATCGATCCTCGGCTCGGTCGTGACCCTCCTCGTGTACAACGCGGTGAGTGACCGCCGGGTGGTCAGCTGATGTTCCCCCCGGCAACCGGCGCCGACCCTTCCGCCGGTGCTGCCGACGGTGGGCCCGGGACACCCCCCGGTCCCGGGCCCGATCGTCCGATCACGCCCGACCCCACACTGCCGCCCACGCCGGACGTGCCGAAGCCACCGTCGTGAGCGGCGTTGCCCGGGCCCCATTGCCCCACCCCCCGACATGATCCGCCGCCGTCTGCGTGACGCGGCGGGTCGTGTCGCGTCCGGTGTCCGGGGGCCGTATCAGGATGGTCTCGTGCCGGACGACGACCTCGAGGCGGTGCGGGAGGACGACCCCTACGCCCACACGATCGGGGAGCGGGCC
>BQJV01000390.1 GCA_021604885.1 Acidimicrobiales bacterium | reverse complement strand
CCGCGGCGCGCTCGACCTCACGGGTCGGGATCGGGCCGACCGGCCGCCGGCGTATCGCGACGTCAAGGTCATCGCGCTCGGGGCGCAGGTCCTCGCGGTGGCGGCGATCCACACCTTCCTCGCCTACCTGTGGCAAAACTTCAAGGACCGCACGGACGACATCGGACTGAACCTCAGCTTCGACTTCCTCGACCAGCCGGGCGGCATAACGATCGCCGACAACCCGCTGTCCGCGAACGACCAGGTCAACGAGGCCATCCGGGCAGGATTCGAGAACACGATCCGGATCATCATCCTCGGCATTCCGCTCGCCCTCGTGGTGGGCACCCTCGTCGGGATCGCCCGCCTGTCGAGCAACTGGCTGCTCCAGAAGATCGCCACGCTCTACGTCGAGGCGTTCCGCAACATCCCGGTGCTCGTCGTCATCCTGATCGCCTGGTCCGTCTACCTCAACGCCCTGCCCCCGGCGAACGAGGGCAGCCGCAAACCTCTGGGCGGGTGGTTCATCTTCAACAATTCGCGCTTCTCGTTCCCCTCCATCAAGGGGTTGGACAACTGGGAGGCGTACCGGGGCCTGATGCTGGTGGCCCTGCTGATCGCGATCGGCGTGTGGATCTGGCGTACCCACGTCTTCAACGAGACCGGGACGCCACACCGACGCACGCTCTGGTCCATCGGGACGTTCGTCGGGATCGGCGCCGTTCTGTTCGTCGCGTTCGGGGGCCCGTTCGAGGTGTCGAAGCCGTTCGTGGACGAGTCGGGCCGCATCTACACCGACGGCCTCCGCATGCAGATGCCCTTCGCCGCGATCTTCACCGGTCTCGTGGTGTACACCGCGACCCACATCTCGGAGATCGTCCGCGGCAGCATCCTCGCCGTGCACAAGGGCCAGGACGAGGCGGCCAACGCGCTCGCGTTGTCCGGGATCCAGCGCTACCGGTTCGTGATCCTGCCCCAGGCGCTGCGTATCGCCTTCCCCCCGCTGATCAACCAGTTCCTGAACTTCACGAAGAACAGCTCACTGGCGATCGCCATCGGGTTCGCCGAGGTGACCGCGGTGATCAACAACCTGTTCGGCCAGAGCCAGCCGGCGCCCCAGCTCATCCTCATCCTGATGCTCAGCTACCTCGTCCTCTCGCTGATCCTCTCGGTGATCGGCAATCTCATCAACCGCCGACTCCAGCTGGTGGGGAGGTGACATGTCCGACGCAGGCAACTACACACCAGAGTCGATTCAGACGATGATCGACGGCGCGGAGAATGCTCGGAGCCGAGCGCCATCGGCCAAGCTCCCCCCCGGCCAGTGGATGAAGAAGAACCTCTTCAACAACTGGTACAACTCGGCGATCACCGTCGTGGCGGGCGCGCTCATCGTCGCCCTCGCGGTAGGCATCGTGCAGTGGATCTTCACCACGGACTTCGCCATCATCCGCAAGTCGCTGCGGCTGTTCATGATCGGCCAGTTCCCGCGTGACGAACTGACTCGCCTGTGGGTGTCGTTCCTGCTCATGGCGGCAACGCTCGGGTTCACCTCCGGGGCGACGGCGCACACGGCCTACGAGGACGCGATCGAGAAGGAGCTGCCGGCGGAGCGGCCGACCTGGCTGGGTCTGCTCCGGCGCTTCTGGGCGATCGTCGCGGTGCTGATCTTCTTCGTGTCCTTCGCCCGTACCCTCCCGCCGTATCTCGGGCTCGGCGCGGTGTTCGTCACGCTGGTCGTCACCCGCGAGCTCGGCTGGCGCCTTCCCCGTTCCGTGCGGGACCGCGCACCCTTCATCGGCGCCGGGGTCGGCATCAGCTCGTTCCTGGCGCTCGCCGGCACGGGGGGCCTCGGCCGCTGGGCCCTCGGCATCCTGTTCGCCGCCTGGACCGTCTTCGAGATCGGTCGCCGCGACGTGCGCTCCGACAGCCGTGGCACCGCGATCCGAGTCGGCGCCGCGCTGGTCGTCGGCGGCATCGTGTTCTTCATCGTCGACGCGCTCGGCATCGAGGGATACGGCTGGGACGACTGGGGCGGGCTGCACCTCAACATCTTCGTCACCGTGGTCGGACTCGGGCTCGGGCTGCCGTTCGGCATCCTGCTGGCTCTCGGTCGCCGGTCCGAGCTGCCGATCATCAAGGCGGCGTCCGTGCTGTTCATCGAGTTCGTGCGGGGCGTCCCACTGATCTCGCTCCTGCTCTTCTCGAACCTCATGCTCGGGCTCTTCTTCCCCCTCGGCAGCGAACTCCCGAGCGAGCTGACGCTCGCCATGATCGTGATCATGGGATTCTCGGCGGCCTACATCGCCGAGATCGTGCGCGGCGGGCTCCAGTCCGTCCCGAAGGGCCAGATCGAAGCGGCGCAGGCATCCGGTCTGTCGCCCGGCGCCGTGCAGCGGCTCGTCGTGCTTCCCCAGGCGCTGCGCAACGTGATCCCGGCGATGGTCGGGCAGTTCATCTCGCTGTTCAAGGACACCTCGCTGCTGAGCATCATCGGTGTCATCGAGATCCTCAATGTCTCTGCGATCGCCAACGCCCAGACCGAGTTCATCGGCAAGGGCCTGGCCGTCGTAACGTACCCATTCGTGGCCTTGGCCTTCTGGGCGTTCGCGTACACGATGTCGAAGGAGTCTCGTCGCCTCGAGACCAAGCTGGGAGTTGGCACCCGATGAGTGACACAACCATCAACACCGATGCGACAGCGATCGCAGGCGACCGCGAGACGGTCATCGAGCTGGAGGGCGTCGACAAGTTCTTCGGCGACTTCCAGGCGCTGACGAACATCAACATGCGCGTCGGCCTCCAGGAGGTCGTCGTCGTGATCGGACCCTCGGGTTCGGGCAAGTCGACTCTGATCCGCTGTATCAACCGGCTCGAGGAACACAACCGCGGGCGCATCATCGTCGACGGCGTGGAGCTCACCGACGACATCCGCAACATCCAGGAGATCCGCCGCGAGACCGGCATGGTCTTCCAGAGCTTCAACCTGTTCCCGCACCTCACGGTGCTGGACAACATCACCCTGGCGCCCCGAAACGTGCGCAACGTCCCGAAGTCCGAGGCCGAGGCCGACGCAATGGCACTCCTCGAGCGGGTCAAGATCCCCGAGCAGGCCCGCAAGTACCCGGGTCAGCTCTCCGGCGGCCAGCAGCAGCGCGTCGCCATCGCTCGCTCGCTCGCGATGAAGCCCAAGGTGATCCTCTTCGACGAGCCGACGTCGGCGCTCGACCCCGAGATGATCAAGGAGGTCCTCGACACGATGAAGGACCTCGCCGACGAGGGCATGACGATGATCTGCGTCACCCACGAGATGGGCTTCGCCCGTGAGGTCGCCGATCGTGTCGTCTTCATGGCCGACGGCGAGATCGTGGAGGTCGGCACCCCCGAGCACTTCTTCACGAATCCCCAGGAAGAACGCACCAAGCTCTTCCTCAGCCAGATCCTCTGAGTTGAGACGCCGACCTCAGAGTCCCGTCCCTTCTCCGTGAGCGCGACTGGCTAGGGTCGCGCTGATGGCCATTCCCAAGACGCTCGGCATCGAGACCGAGTACGCGATCGTCCACAAGGGCACGGAGGATCCGAACCCGATCGCGGCCTCGTCCGTGCTGATCAACGCCTATCTCTTCGCCGCGGGGTACCGGGCCGACCCCAATGCGGACACGGTGCACTGGGACTTCATCGACGAGTCCCCGAGCGCCGACGTGCGCGGCTTCGCTCCGATCGGCGCGATGCCGCCCGACGTCGAGACCCATCTCGTCAACGCCGTGCTCACGAACGGTGCCCGCTACTACGTGGACCACGCGCACCCCGAGCTCTCCACCCCCGAGTGCGCCGACGCCCGCTCGGTCGTCCTCTACGACCGTGCGGCCGAGCTGATCGCGGCAGAGTCCATGGTGGCGG
>BQJV01000389.1 GCA_021604885.1 Acidimicrobiales bacterium | reverse complement strand
GCCTCCTCGGCGGTGGCGAAGTCCCATCGGGCCAGGGCAAGGCGGATCGCCGGCGGTACGCCCCAGTCACCGGCACGGCGCTCGAACGCCGCGAGTCCCGCTCGGGCCTCGGTCCGCGCGTCGAGGACGTCGAGCGGCGGCGCCGCGAGCACCCATTCGACGAGCAACGACTCGAGCGTCTCGCTTCCTGCCGCTTCGGCATGGTCGAGCAGACGCTGCCAGTCCTGGAGGCCATCGACGATCGGCAGGTCATCGCCGTACGGCAATCCGTCACCGAGGAGGCCGCTGACCGCATCGCGCAGTGCGTCATCACCGATCTCAGCCGCGACTGCGGAGAACAGCCCGGCCGCTGCTGCGTAGGCGTATCGGTCCGTCTCGTCAGAACCCGACCGGGGCTCCCAGATCTCCAGCACGACCGCGGCCGGATCGGCGCGCTCCACCGGGGCGAAGCCCGTGCGACCGATCGCCTGTCGTGCGTACTCCTCGGCGAGCCCCTCCGCGAGCCACGGGTCGAGGCGGCTGTCGAACCACGCATGAGCCAACTCGTGGGCCAGGATCCGCCGGTCCAGCACGGTCCCCATCTCGATCTCGCCGCCACCGTCGCCGGTGCGCACGAACGAGCCGCCATAGCCGTGCACCACGTCGGCATTCGTCTCCCGCACGACCAGGGTTCCGGTCAACGGCCACGGCTCACCCACCAGGTCGACGAGTGTCGGGATCAACAGGACGAGATCCGCGCCGATGCCGAAACGCCAGAACTGGTCGCCCTCCCACGTGGCCAGCTCCACGCCCGCGTCCGTTCCGGGTATCGCCAGGGCCGTCCGCTCGAGGCGATCGTCGTTGCGCATCTCGAAGACCCCGGCGAAGTCTCGGCCCACGGCGTCGGTCGCCATCGTCGCAACGAACCCGGCGTCGGTGCGGCCGGCGTCGACACCGATCCAGCGGGCATCGAAGAACGCCGGCCACTCGACCGCGACCGATCCGCTCCCCGGGTCGCCGATGCCGCGAGCCGGGAAGCTCACATAGGCAGGATCGATGCGTGTCGCCGACGGCACCCGGAGGCCGACCGAGGAACGAATGGCGAACGTCACGGAGAGCTCCGCCACCTCACCCGGGCCGATCGCGCGCCCCAGGGAGAACGTGAACACCGCGAAGTCGTCGTCGGCGGGGCCGGCGACCACCGCCACCGCGACTCCACTGCGGCTCGCCTCGACGCTCCCCGGCGCCACTGCCGGCAAGACCAGCGACACGGCCTCGAGCTCGCTGCTCGCCGCCGGGTCGACGTTGCGCACCGTGACCCTGGCGGTGGCCCGCACCTCTCGGTTGTCCGGGTCCACTCGATAGACCACCGCGGCCGCGACCCGCTCACGATCCGGCAACTCATCGGCCCCTGTCGCCTGCGCAGGCGACAGCGCGACCACCACCATCACGGCCGCCACGACGCAACGAACGAACCAGGACCGCACGGATGGGACGGTATCCGGCCCTTCGCCTGTCTAGGGTCGACGCCCATGGAGCTGAAGACGACCCGCTGGGAGACCGACGACGGCGTCGCGACACTCACCCTCTCGCGCCCGGAGTCCCACAATGCGTGGACCGGACGGATGCACACGGAGCTGCGCCACCTCCTCGATCTCGGCGAGTCCGACCCGGATGTGCGCGTGATCATCATCACAGGCGACCCCGACGGTCGGACGTTCTGCCCCGGCGGCGACGCGAAGGCGCTCGCGGCCCACGCCGAGCGCGGCGCCTACGACCCCGGTACACCACCCGATCTCGCCAACCCCGGCGACGGCGCCGACCCGGCGTTCGATGCGGACTTCGCCTACCTCCTGGCGATGGAGACTCCGACGATCGCCGCGGTGAACGGCGCCGCGGCCGGGGTCGGCCTCGCCCTCGTGTGCTGGTGCGACATCCGCATCATCGCCAACACGGCCAAGCTCACCAGCGCCCACGGCAAGCTGAACCTCCCGGCCGAGTACGGCCTCTCGTGGATTCTCCCTCGGCTCGTCGGGAGGGGCCGAGCGAGCGACATCCTCCTCAGCTCCCGGATCGTGCTCGGCGACGAAGCGGGCACCATCGGCCTGGCGAACCAGGTCACCGAGCCGGACGACGTGCTTCCGAGCGCCCAGCGCTATGCCCGTCAGTTGATCGAGACGATCAGCCCCCACGCCCTGCGCGCCACCAAGCGCCAACTGGCGGTCGATGCGACGCACGACGACCCGGCCCGAAGCGTCCGCGATGCGCAGGCCCGACTCGAGCAGATGATGACGGAATCGGACTATCGGGAAGGGGCTGCAGCCCTGAACGAGAAGCGAGCGCCCCGCTGGGGCGAGAAACCTGCGAACTGAGCTGGAATTCGGCTCAAGCACGCCGTGTGGCGCGCCGAAGAAACTGGTGTCCGGCGGATTCGCCCCCGCTGGTCACAATGAGAGACGGGCGGGGGTTGAACACTCCCTCCAACGCATCGCCACCAGCGCTTTTCCAGGGTGCTGGCGCACTCGTTCAACCTCTGCCCCCTCTCGAACCGCCGGCCTCACGGGTTGGCGGTTCTCGACGTTTTGGCGGCTAGCCCGAGATCAGACTCGCGAGGGCCCAGAGCGCGGCAACCGCGCCGACGACGATGAACACGATGCTGCGGGCCATCGGTGCCTGCTCGAGGTCGGCGTCGTCACGGCGTTCGTCGGGCGGACGCACCAGCGCCGCCACGTTGCCGGCCGCCATCGCACCGCCGATCGCCAAAACCAGCCACGGAAGAAGATCCTCACCAAGGAACACGCGGCCATGTTGGTGGCGACCGAGGTCACCTGCCAACCGGGCCGAACGGCCCCCTCTTGGTCGCCGCCATCAATTCGGGCCCCGCGGCTCCGATACGGACACTGGCCAACGGATTCGCCCCCGCTGGCCACGAGAGGAACGGGTGGGGGTTGAACACTCCCTCCAACGCAGCGCCGCCGCGCTCTCCAGGGTGCCGGCGCACTCGTTCGGCCTCCACCCTCCTCTCATCAGCTCAGGAAGTCCTCGTCGGTCACTTCGGTGCGAAACGCCGTGGTGATCTCGACATCGGTCGCCGTCTGACGACGGACCCGACTGGACGCCAGCGCACCTGTGGCCTCATCGAAACAGAACACCGCGGCGCGGCCCCACGCGGACCGCAGCACCGTCTCGCGCAGCTCCACCCGGAAGCACTCGCCGTCCCTGCCGACGTCGTAGAGCCGGGCGTCGCCGACGACGAAGCCGAGCACGAGCTGCATCTCGTCGGCCACCCGCTCGTCATAGGTCCGCGTCGACGACGACGCCAGACAACCCGGCGAGATCGCCTGATCCGTGGACGTGTCGCAGGTCGTCACGGTGCCGTCGATCGATTCGGTCACCGAGCCGAGCCGGAACACGAGTCGGCGCGGCGGCTCCTGGGCGATGAAGACGTCCCCGGTCAGCGGGTCGCTGCCGTCGTCGAGTGTTCGTGTCCAGGTGCCCGAGGTCACGAAGGTCGCGGTGCGCCACCGGTTCCAGGCGATGATGAGGTCCTCCGCTGCGTCCACATCGTGTTCGACCGGCGGAAAGGAGAGCTCGAGCGGCGGGTCGGAGTCGGCCGCGTCGTCACCGTCGTCATCCCAGACGAAGGTGACGAGCACGATCGCGGCGAGCAGGCCGATCGCCACGCCCGCAACCACGAGGATGACGGGTCGCATGCGCTCGAAGGTACTTCGGTCACCAATCGCATGGGACCACCGTCCCGAACACACCGCTCGTACTCAGGCGGCGGGCGGTTCCGGACGATCCGATGCGTATGCGTTTGCTGCGTCGTTCCGAGGATGTCGTCCCGACCATCGATCTCCGGACGGAGTTCGAGGCCGGCTGGGACAATCTCGAGATCCACGGTCAGGG
>BQJV01000388.1 GCA_021604885.1 Acidimicrobiales bacterium | reverse complement strand
GAAGGTGGGACGGGACTCTGACCCCGGCGTCTCAACTTCGCCGGGATCCAGCCGCGGAGGGAGTTGATTCCCCAGATGCGGTCGGCAGCTGCGAGGTGGTCGAGGGTGAGCACCGCCTCGTGGATCCGGCCGTTCGCGATGAGTTCGGCGCGCAGCGTGCCGGGCAGGAGGCCGCTGCTCTCGGCCGGGGTGAGCGCTTCGCCGTCGATCTCGAGAACGAGGTTGGCGATCGAGGTCTCGGTGATCTCGCGGTCCTCGTTCCACAGCACCACGTCGTCCGCATCCGGGAAGCGAGCGGCGGCCTCCTCGTAGCGGTCCCGTCGGGTGGTCTTGTGGCGCAGGAACTCGTCGCTTCGTTGCACCGGCAGTGTGTCGATCGCGAGCTGCCAGGGATCAATGCGCCGAGCCGGCATGTCGAGCACCTGGACCTCGATGGCGCCGTCCGCCGCCACCAGCAGCCGTAGCCGTCTCGGCTCCTCGGCTCGCACCGCGCCGAGCCGACGGGTGATCTCGGCCACGTCGCAGTCGAACCCGAAATAGGCGGCGGACGCGGCGAGGCGGGCGACATGGCGATCGAGAAGGATCGGGCCCGCGCCGGGATCCCACCCGAGGGTCTCGAGCAGTCGGAAGGGTCGGGTCGCCCGATGGAGCACCCGTGCCTTGTCGTGGGCTTCCTCCCACTCGGCGGTTTCGTTGCTGTCCCACACGATGCCGCCGCCGACCCCGTAGGTGGCCGTATTCGTGCGCTGATCGACCCATGCGGTCCGGATGGCGATGTTGAACTCCGCGTCGCCACCCGGCTCGATGAGGCCCACGCTGCCGGTGTAGGTGCCGCGCGGTCGGGATTCGAGCTCCGTGATGATGCGGGACGTCGCGACCTTCGGCGCGCCGGTGATCGAGGCGCCGGGGAACGTCGCGCCGAACAGTTCCCGCAGCGAGGCGTCCGTCTCGGCCACGACCGTGGAGGTGAGCTGGTGGACCGTCGGGTAGCTCTCGACGGTGTGCAGGGCCAGTGTGCGGACCGAGCCGATCTCGGCGATGCGCCCGAGGTCGTTGCGGGCCATGTCGACGATCATCGTGTTCTCGGCCCGGTCCTTCTCGCTGCGAACGAGCTCTTCCGCGAGGTCGCGATCGCGGATCGGATCCGGGTGACGGGGTCGGGTGCCCTTCATGGGTCGGGTCTCGACGGTGCGGCCGATGCGGCGGACGAACAGCTCGGGTGAGGCGGAGCACACGGCGGCGTCGCCGAGGTCGATGAAGGCGAGATGGTCGGCGCGCTGGGCCCGACACAACGCCGCGAACAGGCCTTCGGGGTCGCCGGTGAACTCGGCGTCGAGGCGCATCGTGTAGTTGACCTGGTACGTGTCGCCGGACGCGATGCGCTCGCGGATGTCGCGTACGGACGACTCGAAGGCCTCCTGGTCGTCGGACGGCTCCCAGTCCCCGGCCTCGAACGGTCTCCCGGCCGGCCCCCGCGACGGTCGTGCCTCGGCGAAGCTCGCCATCGCGACGAGGGGCGTGTCGTCGGCCCGGTGCGATGCGATCGCCGGATCGAACGCCGGTCCGGCGTCGTACGACACGAAGCCGACCACCCATCGACCGGTCGCGGCAGCTGCCTCGGCCGCGTCGATCGCGGGTCCGACGGCTTCGAGTTCGTCGGCCAGGAAGTGCTCGATCGGGTCGTTGAACGAGACCCATCGCCGGCCCTGGGGCGTAGCGTGACGAACGAGCGCTCGATTGACACGAAGCATCGAGGAGGAACGATACGCTCTGCGCGTGCGGAGCGCCCGGTGCCGCTGACTCGATACGCGAGGATCGACGAGTCGCCGTACCTGCGTCGCGCCCTTGCGGTGGCCGACCCCGAACGGGCTGCCCGCGGCGTCTACAACCACACCTATCACCTGCTCCACTACGGCGACCCCGTCGCCGAGTACTGGGCACTGATCGACGGCGTGACCCTGTGGGACGTCGCGTACCAGCGCCAGGTCGAGGTGCGGGGGCCGGACGCGGTCGCGCTGATGCAGTATCTCGTCACCCGTGACCTGTCCTCTCACGAGGTCGGCCAGTGCAAGTACGCGTTCATGACGAACGCCGACGGCGGGATCATCGGTGATCCCGTCGTGCTCCGTCTCGACGACGATCGCTTCTGGCTGAGCGTGGCCGACGCCGACATCCATCTCTGGTGTCAGGGCCTGGCGCTCGCCGGCGGCTACGACGTCGAGGTCGCGGTGCCGGACATCGCGCCCGTGCAGATCCAGGGGCCCCACGCCCCGGCGGTCATGGACGACCTTTTCGGCGACGAGCTTCCGGATCTGGGCTACTACCGGCTGATCCGACGCCGTCACGACGGACTCGATCTCGTCATCTCGCGTACCGGCTGGGGCGGCACGGACGGCTACGAGATCTATGTCGCCGACGCCCGGGCGGACGAGAACGCGCGGGCCGAGCAGTGGTGGGACACGGTGATGCGGGCCGGAGAGCGCCACGACATCACGGCCGGTGCGCCGAACCACGTGCGTCGGATCGAGGCCGGGATGCTCGCGCTCGGCTGCGACATCGACGACACGACCACGCCACTCGAGGTCGGGTGGGGCCACGACTGGATGGTCGACCTCGACCAGCCCGACGACTTCGTCGGCCGCGACGCGCTGCTCGCGCAACGAGCGGCAGGTCCGACCAGTCGGATCGTCGGGGTGGACATCGACGGCCCGGATCTCGGCACGTTCACTGACGGCGACATGCCGCGGGTGTTGTCCGTGCGGCGGGACGACGCGACGGTCGGCACGCTCACCTCGGCCTGCTTCTCGCCCCGACTGCGCCGCAACATCGGCTACGTCCGCACGACGGTCGAGCACGGCCGACTCGGCACCGAACTCGGCATCGACCATCCGGTCCACGGCTGCCTACCGGCGGTCGTCGTCGAGAAGCCACACCTCAAGTGAGCAAGGAGATCGACGGCGGTCCGCTCATCGAGAACAACCCAGTGGTGGCGGCGCGGGCCCTGCTGATCGGCATTGCTCTCCTCATGGCGGGCAACGGGCTCCAGGGGTCGCTCCTCGGTGTGCGCACCGCGGCGGAGGGGTTTTCCCTCGGCGCGTCCGGCGTGGTCATGGCCTGCTACTTCGCCGGCTTCCTCGCCGGCGCGAAGTACGCCGAGCGCATGCTGGCCCAGGTCGGCCACATCCGGGTGTTCGCCGCGCTGGCCTCCACGGCCTCCGCCGCCGTGCTGGCGCACGCCATCTTCATCTCGCCCGTGAGCTGGGGCGCGATGCGCTTCGTCACCGGAGTCTGCTTCAGCGGTCTCTACGTGGTCACGGAGTCGTGGCTCAACGACATGGCCACGAACGCGACGCGGGGCCGGCTTCTCTCGCTCTACATGGTCGCCACGATGGGCGGGATGACGGTCGGTCAGTACCTGCTGGAGGCAGCCGACCCCTCCGGCTTCGAGCTCTTCGTGCTCGCGTCGATCCTGGTGTCGGCGTCGTTGCTGCCGGTGACGCTGTCGGCGTCGAGCAGCCCGCCGACCGGCATCCCGGAGCCACTGTCGATGCGCGATCTCTTCCGTCAGGTCCCGACCGGCGTGATCAGCTCGTTCTGGGGTGGCATGTCGGCCGGAGTCCTGATGGGGCTTGGCGCGGTCTATGCGGTCGCCGCCGAGGTGCCGGCGTCGCGGATCCCCACTTTTCTGGCGGCGCCGCTCATCGGCTCGTTCGTACTCCAGTGGCCCATCGGCTGGATCTCCGATCGAGTGTCGCGTCGGTCGGTGATGTGGTGGGTCGCCGTCGCCGCGTCCGGTGTGTGCGCCGCGCTCGCCGTCGCGCCGGTGGGCAGCTGGGCCGCGATCGGGTTGATGTTCCTGCTCGGCGGCACGACCTTCCCGCTCTACTCGCTGACCATCGC
>BQJV01000387.1 GCA_021604885.1 Acidimicrobiales bacterium | reverse complement strand
CGGGTGCGCATCGAGCACCGGCAGCCGGCGCTCGGCCGACGACGTGGAGAGGCTCGGTTCGTCGAGGGGAGCCGGGGCGGCGGGAGCGGCCCCTCCGGCAGACGCTGAGTCGAGCGACGAGTCGGCGCGACCCGCCGGGAGCGCCAAGGCACCGACGGCAGCGGTCGAGACGAGGCAGAGGAAGACGAGAAAGCGACGCATGAACGGGGTGGACTCCTGGGTGTTGGTTCGCCGACACCCCTACGACGCCGGACAACCTCGGATCTATGACAAGGCACGGAGAACTTCGCTGCGTATCGTGACGACCGTGCGGACCCGACTCCTGATCCCCCTGCTGACCTGCGTGTTGCTGCTCGCTGCGTGCGGCGACGACTCCGGCGCTGACGCCGACGACGACCCGTCGTCCACATCCACGACCACCGACCCACCCGCCGACGACGGCGCGGGCGACGACGATGCCGGCGACGGCTCGACCACGACCGGGCCCGATGGTGCGACCACCAGCTCCACCACGACTACCGAGGCACCGTCGACCACGCCGCCGCCCAGCGGTCCCACCGGCGTGCTCGCCGATGGCTCCGTCACCACGGGCGGGGGTCTCACTGCGGATTGGGAGCTGAACAGCGACGGCTCCTCACTGTGCTTCGAGGCCGTACTCACCCATGCTGACCCCGACGAAGCGGCCGCCCTCGGCGACGGCCTGACTTCCTGCCTCAGCCCGCCCGGGGGCCTGGACGACATGGACGGCGGACTCAGCGTCGATGTCGGCACCGTCGACGGCGACAAGACGATCGGCTACCTGTGGGGGCGCGTCGACGCAGGCGTGATCCGTCTCACGATCGAACACCAGGACGGCAGCCAGACGGCGATCCCGCTGCTCGAGGGACCGACCGACGTGCAGGTGTTCGCCTTCGTGGTCGAGGTCGACTCGATCGCCGCGGTGCTCGGCCTCGATGCCGTGTCCGGCGAGGGCATCGAGGGCTCCGCGGAGATCCGTGACTTCCTCCGAACGGGGCCGACCTACCCCGTGGTCGTGCCCACGACCACCACCCGCCCGCCCGACTACCCGACGAGCTAGATCCATGGCCGACTTCCGCTTCGACGACGACTCGATCGTGCTGGACCTCACCCGCGGGGAGCGCCTCGGCGCGTTCTACCTCCCCGAGCTGCGCATGCCCGTCTCGGCGATCCGCGAGGCCCGAGCCGTCGACAACGCGTATGCGGAGGTGCGAGGGCTCCGTGCTCCCGGCACCGGCGTGCCCCGGCGGCTCCTGCTCGGCACGTGGCGCAAGCGGGGATCGAAGTCGTTCGTGATCGTGCGGGGCAAGGCGCCCGGAAGCGTGATCGAGTTCGACGACGGCCCGTTCGACCGTTGGATCACCAACCTGCCGGTGCCCGACCGCCTGCTCGATCAGTCGTAGCTCGGCGCGCTGAACGCCCCTTCGAGCCCGTAGGGCCGGTACGGGCCGAGCATGACCTGCTCGAGTACACCGATGCCGACACGATCGCCGTACGTCGCCCGCACGAGATGCTGCACGTGCTGGTTCTCGTACGCCGTCACGTCGACGTCGGCGAGCGCCCACGATTCGCTCTCCATCGCGAGTTCGCCGTGCCACTGACCGTGCACCCACTTCGGGTGCATGTAGCCGATGCCCTTCATCCGATAGGTGAAGATCGGTTCGAGATGGACCTCGTGGCGCTCACCGCTGTCGATCCCGGTCATCGCGATCGTTGCCTCGGTCACCATGCGGTTTCCGGATTGGAACGACAGCTGATGCTCGAGTGACCGCATGTGCTCCGCCGCCTCGTCCTCCACGCCGGGAAGATCCGCGACCGAGTCGTAGACGGGAAGCTTCGCGCCGACGTTGAACAGCGGCCGTCCCTTCCAATCCTCGAACAGTTGGTAGTGCAGGCACATGTCGTCGAAGTTGATCGGCGCCCACAGGAAGAACAGACCACCGTTCGGATTCGGCGGGCTCGGCGCCCCGCGATTGTCGCCACCGATGAGCGGGCGGATGCCCCACGACCGGTCCTTCGTTCCCCAGGTCTGCTCACGATCCAGCTCGAGGCGGTTGCCCTCGAATTCGATCCAGCCCGACCAGTGGCCGAGTTGGGCGAACCGCGTGGTGTCCATCATCTTGCGGAGCCCGCCACTGCCGAAGTGATGGCGCGGTTCCTCGACGTTGCCGGTGCGACCCTCCCAGAGGAGATCGCACGTCCAGTCCGTCTCGTTCGCGTCGAGCGTGACCCGCAACGACTTCATGGGCTCCACGATGTCGATGTTGAACGGCCCGACGCGGAGCTCGCTCGGCTCGGGCGTGGCACGCGCCGAGGCGTGGAAGGCGTACTGGCGGCCCTCCCAGACGACCGAGATGCCGCAGTCCTGGATCCCCAGATGCGGGTACAGCGCGGTGCCGATGCCGAGGTACATGTCGCCCGCGCGGGAGTAGCCGTTGAACCAGTAGCGCTCGTAGACGTCCTTGTCGCTGCTCGCCGGATGCGCGATCGGATCGGGCGTCTGATGGATCGGGAAATCGTCGAACTTGCTGAGGACCATGTCCGGCAGGTTCGCAGTTCGTCCGGGGCGACGCCAGCTCAGGCGTCGACGCGTCGAGCGCGCCGGGTGGACCGCCCGGTCGATCCGGGAAGCGGGTCCCAGCGGAAGCGCCAGCTGGCGATCAGTGCACCGAAGACGAGCCACAGCGCCATGACGCCGAGACGGTCCCAGACGAACGCGGGAGCGTCCGACCAGGGGTTCATCGCCTCCGAGAACGCGACGCCGAAGTGCTTGAGCGGCAGGAGGTCGGCGGCCACCCGCAGCCAGGCAGGCGGGTCCGAGCCGAGGTCGATGAAGATGTTGGATATGAACGCCATCGGGAGAATCGTCGCGTTGGCGAGCGCGGAGGCCGACGAGGCCGAGCGGGCGACGCCGGCGAGGGCCACGCCCAGTGTCGCGAAGGTTGCCGAGCCGACGGCGAACGTGAGGATCATCGCCGGCACCTTGGCGAGTTCGATGTTCACGTCGTAGGCCACGACGCCGAGCAGGACCATGATCGTCGCCGAGACGAGGGCGATCCACACGGCGGAGAGGATCGCGCCGGCCATGTAGACCCACGGTGGCAACGGCGTGCCTCGCACCCGTCGCAGGATGCCGTCCTCACGGCGGGTCGAGAGGTTGATCGCGATGTTCGTGTACGTCGCGGAGCCGACCGCGAAGACCGCGAGAGCCGGTGTGTAGAACTGGGCAGCGCTCACCGACGATCCCGTCGGGCCGTCGAAGTCGACGTCGTTGCCGAACAGGGCGACGAAGAGCACGAGCATGATGATCGGCAGGATCAGGGTGAAGAATGCGCCGACCGGCACCCGCCAGAAGAAGCGGTTCTGGGCCCTGACCTGATGGACGAGCAGTCGCAGGTTCCGGCTCATGCGTCCTCCCCCACCAGCTCGAGGTAGACGTCCTCCAGCTCGGTCGACGTCACCTGCAGACCGCCGAGCTCGATGCCACGCGAGGTCGCCCAGGCCGTGACATGGGCGAGGTCGGCCGTCGGCGAGTTCGTGGTGATCTCGATGCGGCGGTCCCGGCCCCGACTCGTGCCCTGGAGTGGGTCCAGCAGCGAGCTGAGCGACTCGTCGACCGCAGGAAGCTCGAAGCTGATCCGCGTGCCCTCACCGAGCGAGTCGCGCAGCGCGGCCGGGCTCCCCTCGGCGACGATCCGACCTCCCGCGAGGACGGCAACGCGGTCGGCGAGGTTCTCGGCCTCGTCGAGATAGTGCGTGGTGAGCACGACCGTTCGGCCGAGAGACGTGAGGTTGCGGATGAGTTCCCAACTCCGGCGGCGCGCCGCGGGATCGAACCCCGTCGTGGGCTCGTCGAGGAAGATCAGATCCGGGTCGCCGATGAG
>BQJV01000386.1 GCA_021604885.1 Acidimicrobiales bacterium | reverse complement strand
GGACGACGACGTGATCCAGGAGTGCATCCGCATCGTTGAGGACGCCACCGGCACGACCATCCTCGATCCGAACACCCGCGGGGCTGAGGAGCCGGAGAACATCGTCTCTGTCGCCGCGGCATGTCGGCAGGTTCGTCTGTTCGTCGCGATCGCGGAGGCCGCCGGCGGTGATCTCACCAACGAGTCGTTCGCCGCGGCGGGCGAGTCGCTCGGCGAGTTCCATATCCCCGGGCTCGGGCTCGGCAATTACAGCGCCGCGAATCCCGACGGCAATGCGCCGATCAACCTCTACGAGTGGGACGACTCGATCCAGGATCTCGCCGCGACCGGCGTCGTCCTCGGATAGCGCCGATGGAGCCAACGCCACCGGAGGGTGCGGTCATGCACGAGGGGGTCGAGGGGTGGACGATCGACGGGTCGTCCGACGATCCGCAGATCCTCGCCGACGCCACCGCGCTGCTCGATCAGGAGCTCCCCGATCCCCGATTCGTGTCCACGGACTATCTGCGTTGGGCGTATCGCGAGAACCCGCTCGGTCGGGCGTGGGAGCGGCACCAGCACGTCGCCGAGGGCGGCGGCGTGAAGCTCGTCGCCCACTACGCCAACATGCCGCGGCGGTTCCGTGGTCCGGGGGGTGCGTCCTCCGACGGGGCCTGGTCGCTCAACGCCGTGGTCGATCACGAACACCAACGGGCGAGGCACTTCAGCCGCATCGGGCTCGAGATCTACGGGGAGGCAGGCGCGCTCGGGCGCTCGTTCGTCGTCGGCGTGACCAACGAGAAGTCGACGGGCGCGGTCGTGAAGTACATGGGCTGGCGTCTGATCGGCCCGCTGCCGGTGCGGGTCGTCGCACCGATCGGGCGGGGCCGGCGACGGATGACCCACGCCGAGGTGACGCCCGCCTGGCTCGACTCCGAGGCGTTCTCGGATGTGGCGGCGACGGTGGATCGCCATGCCGTCGAAGGATGGGCCACCGACTACACGGCGGACGTGCTGCGGTGGCGGCTCGCCTGTCCGCAGGCGCGCTACTTCGTCCACCAGAGCGACGATGCCGTCCTGATCTCGACCACCACAAAGATGGGCCCGGTGCCGGCCGCCGTCGTGTTGAAGGTATTTCCCACCACGGCCGGATCGGCGCGCATCGACGCGACACCGGCGATTCGGTCGGTCACCCGCTGGCACCGCGCCACGTTCGCCGTCTACGCCGGGTTCAACAGCTCGGTGCGGGTGCGCGGCGTGCGTCCACCACGGCGAGTCCAACCGTCGCCGCTCAACCTCATCGTCCGCCACCTCGACCCGACGATCGACCAGGACGCCATACAGCTCGACACCTTCGAGTTCCTCGACATGGACGCCTACTAGAGCGTCCGCGATCCGCGTCACCCCCGCCCACCCCCGCAATCCGCGTTGAGTTGTGGTCGTCTGACGACCACAACTCGGTTAAGAAGCGCTCAGACGTCGGCGCCGAAGCGTTCGGCGAGGTGGTCGACGGGGTTGCGGGAGATGACGGACGGGGCCTGGTCGACGAACTCGCGCCAGCGGCGGGCCATGGATCGCCAGAGTCGGGGATGGCGGGCGCTGCGGCGCAGCGGGAGGTAGCCGAGTTCCCACATCATCACGACGCCCCACCAGCCGAGGTCGCTCTGGACGCCGCCGGGCAGCAGCGAGGTGTGGATCCGCATCGCGCCGTGGAGGATGTGGACGATCCGGTCCCGCAGGGCCTCGGCCATCACCGCCTCGGGCACCGTGGTGACCCCCGACGCGCCATCCGGCACCGTGGCCGACCGGCCGATCGACCGGCTCCTGAACGAGACCCACCAGTACGGCGTGTCCGCGTCCGACGGGACATGGAAGACGAACGGCTTCGGCGCGAGCCGGCGTGCGAACACCCGGGGGACCTCCCGGACGAACCGTCCCAGGTGCGCCTCGAAGTCGCGCCACTCGACCCGCACACCGGCCTCTTCGGCGGCGCGGTCGTCGAGCTTGTCCTGGTACTTCGCGGTGAGTACGACGAGGTGCCGCTCGCGGTCGGCGTACCAGTCCACGTCGGACCGCTCGAAGCCGGTGGCGGAATCCCACACGTCACCCGGCGCCATCGTGACCACGTCGGTCCCGTCGATGCCGCCCCGCTCGGCCACCCCGTCGACGACCATCTGCGGCGTGACGAGGTGGGCGTTGAGCGGCGCACTGTCCGGATGGAGGAAGCCCACCATCGACCCGAACGGGATCGCGTGGCGGGGCTGTAGCCGGGCCATCACGTCGTGGAAGTCGTCGATGTAGGTCTCGCGGGTCACGAGCCGGAGCTGCGACTCGTCCTCGCTGTCGTAGAGCACCGGGTAGGACTGGGCGAACGAGTGGCTCTTGCAGGCCAGCGAGGGCCGGCCGAACTCCTTCACGATCGGGTCGAGCGCTCGGCCGCGGATCTTGCAGTCGTTGACGTCGATCACGACATGGTCGTCCTCCGCGATCACGAACGCCGTGTCGTCGAAGCCGTACTGGTACGACGCCACCCGCACGCCCTGGCCGAGATCGAGGATCCGGCCGTGACGCAGCTCCTGCGGCCGATCGAACCCGAGCGACACGACCTCATCGGCCATCACGTCCACGCCGAACCGCGGGATAAGGACCGTCGCCGATCGGTCGAGCCGGCGCATCGACGGATAGTGGAAGTGATCGAAGTGGTGATGGGTGAGGTACACCCAGTCGGGCGCCAGCATCTCGTCGTCGGGTTCTTTGCTCGGCGGGAAGTGCCACCAGGACCGCCAATAGCAGGAACCGAACAGCCACGGGTCGACGAGAATCGTGCCCGCACGGGTCTCCGCCCGAAGGCAGGAGTGGCCGATCACCGTGACGCGCATGGGTCGTCACGGTACGCCACAAGTACGATCACCCGGTGCGCTGGGGAAACAAGTTCTGGTGGGCCGTCGGGCTCGCGTTCGCCCTGGCCACCGTGGTGCGCTGGATCGTCATGGTGCGCTGGTACGGCGACGTCCCGCTCATCGAAGAGGGGACCATCAACGACAACCTCTACTACCACGGCTCGGCCAACCTCCTCGTCGACGGGCACGGCTTCGCCAACCCGTTCGAGCACCACGTCACCGGCGAGATCATTCCCACCGCCGCGCACCCGCCGGGCTACACCGTGTACCTCGCGATCTGGTCATTCCTCGGCATGGACACCGTCACCTGGCACCGCTTCGCCGGCGGGCTGCTGTCGGCCAGCGCGGTCATCCCGGTCGGCCTGCTCCTGCGCCGGCTCTTCGACCGGCGCACCGCCGTGCTCGGCATGGTCGGCATCGCGATCCATCCGCCGTTGTGGATGAACGACGCCCTGATCCTCTCGGAATCGATGTGGATCCCGCTCGCGGCCTGGTCGATCCTGTTCGCTCAACGCGTCTACGAGGACCCGTCCGTCCGCCGGGTCGTCGAGTTGACGGTCGTCCTCTCGCTCGGCGCGTTGACCCGCAGCGAGCCGTTCCTCATGTTCTTCCTGCTCCTCACGCCGCTGCTGATGTTCCATCCACAGCTCGCGTGGCGCGACCGGGTGAAGCGCACGGCGATGGCCGCCGTTCTGGCGATGCTGATCCTCGCGCCGTGGGTCGGACGCAACGTGACGATCTTCGACGAGCCGACCTATCTCGCCGTCGGCCCCGGCTACGTCCTCGAGCTCGGCAACTGTGACGACACCTACGGCGGCGAGTTCCTCGGCTACTGGAGCGCCTCGTGCGATGACGGCACGACCTGGCCCGAGGGGGCCGACGAGTCGGGCATCGCCGCCGCGAAGTACGAGAAGGCGCAGCGCTACATCCGCGACAACTGGACACAGCTGCCCAAGGTCGGCGCCGCCCGCTTCGGGCGCATCATCGGTGTCTACCGGCCGATCCAGGGCGTCGACTTCGACGTGTTCTTCGAAC
>BQJV01000385.1 GCA_021604885.1 Acidimicrobiales bacterium | reverse complement strand
TCTGCGGCTCCGGGTTCAGCCAGTGGACCTGGCGGGCCTTCTCCTTCATCTCCTTGATGATCCAGCTCTCCGACGCGTGATAATTGTTGCGCGCGTCGCCGAGGATCATGATCGAGGTGCGGGGCCCGATGTCCTTGCCGTACTTCTCCCAGAAGACGCCGAGGGCGTGGCCATAGTCGGAGTGTCCGTCGACCCACACCACGTCGGCCTCGGTGTTCACCCGATGCACGGCTTCGTTGATGTCCTCGACGCCCTCAAAATACTGGGTGACCTCGTCGAGACCGTCGATGAAGACGAACGAGCGGACCTTCGAGAACTGCCCCGAGATCGCGTAGACGAGGTGCAGTGTGAAGCGGGCGAACGCCGCCACCGAGCCGGAGATGTCGGCGATCACGAAGATCTCCGGCTTGTGCGGCTTCGGGTTGCGGAACTTCGGCTCTGCCGGCACGCCGCCGTAGGACAGTGACGCCCGCACGGTGCGACGGAAGTCCAGCGGTCCCTTGCGGCCGTGGCGACGCTTGCGCTGCAGTCGTGACGCGAGCTTGCGGGTGAGTGGGTAGATCGCCTTGCGCAACGACGCCATCTCCTCGCGGGAGGCGTGCATGAAGTCGACGTCCTCCGGCAGCGGCTTGCGCAGGGTCTTGGCCATCGCCTCGACGCCACGGTCGGCGACGAGTCGACGCCGGATCTCCGCCTCGATCTCCTTCTGGAGCTGATCGACGCGGGTCTGGTACTCGTCGCGCTGGAGGCGCTGGTCGAACTCGGAGGCCTCGCCGTCGTCGTTTTGCTCCTGCTCGAGTAGACGTTCGAGCACACCTTCGAGGTCGAGGTTCCGCAGCGTGCGATACAGGTAGTAGGTGCCACCGACGGGACGACCCGGCTCCATGCCCGCGTAGCGACGCACGGCCTGGCGGGCCACACCGCGCATCATCTGCTGGTCACCGCGCATGAGCGCCTGGAACAGCATCTCCGCGAGCTCTTCGGGGGTGAGGTTCTCGCCGCCGCCTCCGCCCTGCTGGTCACCGGCGCCCTCGGCACCGTCCATGTCGTCCATCTCGTCGAGTTCGCCGAGCTCGTCGCCGTCCTCGCCGATCGCGTACTCCTGGCCTCGCAGCGAGAAGTACACCTCGAAGACCGTCTCGAAGGCCTTCCAGTGGTTCGAATGCTTCACCAGGGTGGCGGCGAGCGCGTACTTGAACGTCTCACGCTCCCCGATCGGGATGTGGCGCACGGCCTCCATCGCGTCGAGGTTCTCGGTGAGCGACACCGGCAGACCGGCGTTGCGCAACTCGATGATGAAGCCGTTCAGCAGCTCGAGGATGGGGTCGCCGAGCTCCGGCGGCGGCTTCGCCCCGGGATCGTCGGTGACCGTCATCGCGGGCCCGCTCCCCTACCCGCGCTCAGACCGTGACGCCGTCGGCCGTGGAGAGTTCCTTCACGGCCTTGGTGATGTCGCTCTGGTACTTGAGCAGGATGTTGATGGTGTCGGTGGCCGTCTTCTCGTCGATCTTCTCGACACCGAGCAGCACCAAGGTCTTCGCCCAGTCGAGGGTCTCGGACACGGACGGGTGCTTCTTCAGCTCGATCTGACGGATCGAACGGACGACACGGGCCACCTGATCGGCGAGGTTCTCGGTGATGTCCGGCACCTTGGTGAGGACGATCTCCTTCTCACGCTCCATGTCGGGGTAGTCGACGTGGAGATACAGACAGCGACGCTTGAGCGCTTCGGAGAGCTCACGGGTGTTGTTGGACGTGAGAAAGACGAGCGGAATCTGCTTCGCCTCGATCGTGCCGAGCTCCGGGATCGACACCTGGTAGTCGGACAGGATCTCGAGCAGCAGCGCCTCGGTCTCCACCTCGACGCGGTCGACCTCGTCGATGAGCAGTACGACCGGCTCGTCGGCCGAGATGGCCTCGAGCAGCGGACGGGTCAGCAGGAACTCGTCGGAGAAGATGTCGTCGGAGATGTCGGCCCACTCCGCGTTCTCCTCGTTGCGCTCGGTCTGGATGCGCAGGAGCTGCTTCTTGTAGTTCCACTCGTAGAGCGCCTTGGCCTCATCGAGGCCCTCGTAGCACTGGAGACGGATCAGGCGGGCGCCCAGGATCTCGCTCACGCTCTTGGCGAGCTGGGTCTTGCCGGTGCCGGCCGGCCCCTCGACGAGAATCGGCTTCTGAAGCCGATCGGCGAGGTACACGACACCGGCGATCCCCTCGTCGGAGAGATAGTCGACCTTGGCCAGGTCGTCCTTGACGGTGGCGACGTCTTCGAAGCGATACGACATGAGATCTGAGGTTAGCGGGCGTTAACCACAGTCCCGTAACCGATTTCAGCCCCGCACGTGACCGTCGCCGCGGACCACGAACTTCTCGGTCGTCAACTGCTCGAGCCCCATCGGGCCGCGGGCGTGGAGCTTCTGGGTGGAGATCCCGATCTCGGCACCGAAGCCGAACTCCTCGCCGTCGACGAAGCGCGTCGACGCGTTGACCAGCACCGCTGCGGCGTCGACTTCGCGGGTGAACCGATCGGCCGCCGCGATGTCGGCGGTGACGATCGCCTCGCTGTGGCCCGTCGAGGTGTCGTTGACGTGCGCGATCGCCTCGTCGAGATCGGCGACGACCTTGACGCTCATCTTCATGTCGAGGAACTCGGCGGCGTAGTCCGCCTCGGTTGCCTCGCCGATCGTGGGTGCGATGGCGCGGGCGGCGACGTCGCCGACCAGCTCGACACCTTCGAGCGTGGTGACCGCGATCGGCAGGAACCGATCGGCGACATCCGCGTGAACCACGAGTGACTCGGCGGCGTTGCAGACGCCGGTGCGGTGGGTCTTGGCGTTGAACACGATCTCCCGCGCCATGTCGAGGTCCGCCGCGGCGTCGACATAGACGTGGCAGTTGCCGGCACCGTCGATCACATACGGCACGGTTGCGTTGTCGAGGATCGACTGGATGAGCGCGGGCCCACCACGCGGAATCAGACAGTCGACGAATCCCCGCTGCTGCATGAACTCCACCGCGGCCGCGCGGCGGGTGTCATCGATCACGATCAGACCGTCTTCCGGGAGGCCGGCCTTGGCGATGGCGTCGCGGAGCACGGCCGAGATCGCGAGGTTGGAATCGATCGCGGAGGACGAGCCGCGCAGGAAGGCCGCGTTGCCCGACTTCAGACAGAGACCGAACGCGTCGCTGGTGACGTTGGGGCGGCTCTCGTAGATGATCGCCACGACACCGAGCGGCACCCGTACCTTCTCGATCCGGAGGCCATTGGGACGCACCCAGCCGTCGGTGATCGCACCAACAGGGTCTGCGAGCGAGGCGACCTGACGCAGGCCGCCGGCCATGTTCTCGATCCGACCGACGTCCAACCGCAGCCGATCGACCAGCGGCGCGGCCATGCCGCCCGCTTCCGCCCGCGCAACATCGATGCCGTTCGCCTCGATGATCGGCTCCGCATTGGCGACCAACAGGTCGGCAGCAGCATGGAGCGCGGCATCCTTCTCGGCCGTCGAGGCGACGGCCAGTGCTCGAGAAGCGGCCTTGGCCCGGGCCGCCAGGGCGGGAATGGGAGTCGGGGTGGCAGTCACGAGACCCCAGGCTACCGGCCCACAGGACTAGCCTCGCCAACGATGTCGCGTCGGTTCGAGCCCACCGTCCTCCTCACCACGATCTCGCCGATCACCGTGGGGCTCGTCATCGCGGCCGTCGCCCTGGGACGGATCGTCTCCGGCTCATGGGCGGTCGCTGTCGTCCTCGGCGCGGCAGCCTGGGTCGGGCGCGTCGCCGTCGCCCGTGTGATCGCCCGGCGCATCGACGGGCTCGACGCCCGGATCGATCCGTTCGCGTTGCGTGAGCCCTGGCGCTTCTTCGTCCGCGATGCGCTGTCGGCACAGCGCCGCTTCGCGGATGCCCTCGCCG
>BQJV01000384.1 GCA_021604885.1 Acidimicrobiales bacterium | reverse complement strand
GGCGCGGGTTCGGTCGTGCACCTCCAGGTCGGCGAGGGCGAGCCGCTCGTCGAGACGGTGCTGTCCTTCGAGCCGCCGTGGCGTCGCAGCTACAAGGTGGAGGGTGACCATGGGCTCGACCTGTACGAGGGCACGTTCGTCCTGCGCGACGACGGCGACGAGTGCCATGTGTCGTGGGGGCTCGTCGTCGACCCGGAGCCGACGGAGGCGGGGTGGGTGTTCGTCGAGCTCGCCCTGGAGGTGATCGGCGGATTCCTCGACCAGTTGGCCGCGGCCGCGGAGGCCGACGCCTCCTAGCGCTGCGCGACGGCTGCCGCGTGAAGTGCGAGGCGACTGACCGCCAGCGAGTGGGCGGTGGTGACCAACTCCTCCGCGCCGCCGTGGACGTCGGCGCAGAGGCGCGTCGCCCACGTGAGCTCGTCGGCACGACAGTCGATGCGTTCGATGCCGTCGGCATCCACCAGGATGAGGTGATCGCCGTCGTCAGCACTGCCCGGGTCGCAGTTCGATCGAACCTCGATCGTGCCGGTCTCTCCGGTGATCATCAGACGGACGTCGCCCCAGGTCGGCAGGCCGGCCGGGGTCAGCCAGTCGACGCGGCAGTAGGCGCTGCCGGTGCCGCCCTCGACGATGAGTTCGGCGAGGATCTCGGGATGGCTGCCGTCGGGGGCCGCGGTGGTGCGGGCTCCAACAACGGACAGGTCGGTGGTGCCGAGCAGCGTCATCGCGTGGTGGAGCTGATGGCTCGCCAGATCGGCGAGCATCGGCCCGGATCGTGCCGGGTCGGAGAACCACGCCGGTCGCGTGTCGCCGCGGCGGTGAGGGCCCAGGCCGACGACATGGAGCACGGTGCCGATCCGGCCGTCCGCGATCAGCGCATGGGCCCGGTTCACGGCTCGACTCGTGAAGTGCTCGGTGAAGGCGACCCACCAGCGGCGGCCGGTCGACGCCACCGTCGCCTCGATCTCGGCGAGCTGGCCCTCGTCCGTGGCGCCGGGCTTGTCGACCAGCACATCGGCACCGGCCTGCAGGGCTGCGATGGCATAGCCGGCGCGGAGGTTCGGGACGGCCGCGACGACCGCGAGATCGATGCCCGCGTCCAACACGTCGTCGACGTCCATGCTCGGGATGTCCGGGAAGATCGCCGGGAAGAAGCCGTCCGGCTCGCCCGGTGTCTCGACCCAGGCGACGCATTCGGCGCCGGCCATCAGGAGATCTCCGGTGAGTTCCAGGGCATGCGGGTGATCGACGCCGATCACCGCGAAGCGGATCGGTGGATCGTGGGTCGCGTCGGTCACGGCGGGAACGGTAGCGTCCGGGCATGGCCGAGGAGCTGAGTCCGCTCGACCGCGTGATCGCGACGGAGGAGATCCGTCGGCTCGCGTATCGCTACAGCGATGCCCTGGATCGGCGCGACATCGACGCGCTGTCCGCGCTGTACCGACCCGATGCCCGCTTCGGTGCTCACGGCGAGGGGCCGGACGCGGCCCGAGCCTTCTTCGACGAATCGCTCCGGGAGATCGGCATCGCCGTCGTGCTGGTCGCCAACCATCTCGTCGAGTTCGAGGATGCCGACAACGCCACCGGGTCGGTGTGGGCCCACGGGTTCATCGACGACCACGACGAGGGCTTCATCCAGCAGCTGATCAAGTACGACGATCGCTACGTCCGTGTCGGCGGGGAGTGGCGGTTCACCCGTCGGCGACACTTCCTCTGGCTCGGCTGGAGGCATGGCGACACCGCGCCGTTGGCCCAGCCGGCGGCTGACTGGCCGGAGCGGCAGGTGGGCGTCGGATCCATGCCCTACGGCGAGGCGTCGTGGCAGGCCTTCTGGTCAACCGACGGGTCGACATCCTGATCCTCGCGCCGCGCCGACGCGTCGCGGTGTCTCGGGTCTAGCGTGACCCGCCATGTCACGCCGCCTCCTTGCGACCCTTGCCGTCCTGAGCCTCTTCGCCGCCGCGTGCGGCGGTGGCGGGTCCGACGAGCCCGAGACATCGTCGACGGCGGCGAGTGGTCCGTCCGATCCGACGGGGGACGAGAGCTCGACGACCACAGCGTCGACGACACTTCCCGCAGGTCCGCCGACGACCCGCGGGCCGGCGCCGGATCTCGTCGTCCAACCGCTCGGTGCGCTCGGCGCGATGACGGTGCTCAGTGGCGAACCGGCGTACCGCGGGGTGCTCGGTCAGGTCGATCCCGACCGAAACATCGTTGCCGCCGCCGCGCTTCCGCCGGCCGCGGCCGACACCGGTATCGCGCCGCTGACCGGCTTGCCGCTGGATGATCCTTCGGTCGCTGCCCGGCCCGCGATCGTCGTCAAGATCGACAACACGAGCAAGGGTCGTCCCCAGGAGGCGCTGGCCCAGGCGGATCTCGTCTACGAAGAGATGATCGAGGGCGGGTTCACGCGGCTCGCCGCCGTCTACCACACACACGCACCGCTGCTCGGGCCGATCCGGTCCGGCCGCACGACGGACATCGCCATTCTCGGATCGCTCAACTCGCCGGTGTTCGCGTGGTCGGGTGCGAATCTCGTCCATGCGGCACTCCTGCGTCGCCAGGACATGATTGATCTGGGAGCGCAGAGTCGCAGCGAGTACTTCCGCGCCGCCGATCGGCCCGGCACCTACGACCTGATGATCGAAGCCGAGACGCTGCACGAGATCGCGGCCGGTCGTGACGGTGCGGCGCCACCACTTCCGCACTTCGAGTACCGCAACGCCGAGGTCGGCCTGCCGGAGACGGCCGAGCCCGCCACGTCCGTCACGGTGTCGTTCCCCTCCGTGACCGCTCGTTGGGACTGGGATCCGACGCTCGAGGGATGGGCCCGCACACAGGGCGGCACCGACCATGTCGACGCGCAGGGGGAGCGAGTAGTCGCCGCGAACGTCGTCGTGGCCGAGGTGCGCGACGTCGCCACCGGTTCGGTGGACACCGCCGGGTCGACCGTCTTCGAGCAGCAGTTCCTGGGATCCGGGCGCGGCTGGGTCTTCACCGACGGCCACCTCGTCGAGGTGACGTGGACGAAGCCGTCGATCCGATCCGTCGCCACCTGGACGACCGCCGACGGCATCCCCGTCGCGCTCACCCCCGGCACCACCTGGATTGAACTCGCCCGCGAGGGAACCACGACCGTCAGCTGACCGTTCTGTGACTTCTGAGCACCACCCTGTGGTGCCTCAGAAGTCACAGAAACGAGAGATGGTCAGATTTTCTGGAGGAGGGTGCCGGTGCCGAGGCCGCCGCCACAGCACATGGTGACGAGGCCGTACTCGAGGTCGGAGCGCTGCATCTCGTGCACCGCCTTCGTCATCAGGATCGAGCCGGTGCCGCCGAGCGGGTGACCGAGGCCGATGGCGCCGCCGTTGGGGTTGACGGTGTCCATGTTCGGGGAGAACTCCTTCTCCCAGGCGAGCACGACGGAGGCGAACGCCTCGTTGATCTCGACGACGCCAATGTCATCCATGGTGAGGCCGTTGTCCTCGAGCAGCTTCTTCGTGGCATCGATCGGGCCGGTCAGCATGAGAACCGGATCGGTGCCGACGAGGCAGGTGTCGACGATCCTGGCGAGCGGCTTCAGGCCGAGCTCATCGGCCTTCTCACGGGTCATCATCAACACGGCACCGGCGCCGTCGCTGATCTGGCTCGACGAGCCGGCGGTGTGGACGCCGTCCTCACGGCCGACGGCCTTCAGCCCGGCCAGCGCCTCGAGCGTGGTGTCGCGGATGCCGCCGTCGGCGGTGACCGTGGTGGTCTCGCCCGTCGGCTTGCCTTCGTCGTCGAGCACGGGAACCTCGATCGGCACGATCTGGGTACCGAAGGCGTCTTCTGCACGGGCCTTGGCCGCCAGGTCCTGGCTGCGCTTGCCGAACTTGTCGGCGTCGTCGCGGGTGATGCCCCACTGGTCGGCGATGCGC
>BQJV01000383.1 GCA_021604885.1 Acidimicrobiales bacterium | reverse complement strand
GTGGAGTTGACGGTTCGCCGCGTCCAGTTCTTCCTCGCTCGCCTCGAGTTCCGCGATCCGGTCGCGCAGGACCTCCGTGCGGCCGTTCGTCGCCAGAAGGCTCTCGCGCAGGCGCAGGATCTCCGCTCGCAGCACGTCGAGGTCGGCGCTCTCGACCGGATCGGGATCGGCGGCGACGGGCAGATCGTCGTAGGACACGGGCCGACGATAGGTCAGGCCGACGCCGAGGGGACGCGAGCGCGGTGCACGCGAGAGCGCAGCAGCGGCTCACGCAACCGGAGGGCCGCCGCGGGCAGCTCGTCGTCGGGTTCGAGATGGTCGGCGTTGCGGTGCAGATGGTGGGAGTCGTCGGGCCGCCCGAACCCGGGGTGGTACCACGGGTCCTCGATCTCACCCCAGCGGTCGATCCATCGGTCCCACTCCTCCGGCGCGATGACGGGTTCGCGGCTCAGTGTCTCGTGGTGCACGAATCGCGCCGCCGGTTCGATCACGACACGACCGACGCTTCGCTGGAGTCGCACGCAGAGGTCGACATCGTTGAACGAGAGCGGGAAGCCGGTCGACAGTCCGCCGACCGCGAGGAGGTCGCGGCGCCGGGCCAGCAGACACGCGCCGGTCACGGCGATCACCTCCCGGGCGATGAGCCCACCGTGGGGTTCGGTGTCGGCGATGTCCCACCCGACGAACGGATGAAGGGGCCGCGCGTCGTCGATGACGATCCCGTCGTGCTGCACCGTGCCATCGGGATACGTCAGCAGCGCGCCGACCGCGGCAACGCCCGGGTCGGTCAGGTGAGCGGCCATCGTCGCGATCGAACCGGCCGCCAGCTGCTCGGTGTCGTCGTTGAGGAGCAGCACCAGATCAGCGGTGGCCCGCTGTAGACCGATGTTGATCGCCGAGGAGAAGTTGAAGGGGCCGGCTGGGCGCTCGACGACGGTGACGTCGGCCCGGTCGAGAACCGAGCGGTCGGCGACGAACTCCTCGCCGACGACGACGAGGAAGCGGACCCCCTGCGCCGGAGCAAGGCTCTCGAGCATCGCGGCGACCGCGACCGGGCCGCCGTCCGGAAGCGAGCGACCGGCGCTCGGGACGATGACGTCGACACTCGCGTCGGCGTCCGACTCGACAGTGAGGCCGAGCCGTTTGCGATGGGCGGCGACCTCGCCAGGGTCGGCGGGGGCGAGGCCCCTGGGGTGGTGGCTGAGCACTGTCGGGAGATGGGCGACACGGGCCCCGTGCTCCACCAGCCGGAACACGACCGCCGAGTCGATACCGGTCAGGTCGTGGGCCCTGAGCCAGCCGGCCCGAACGGCGATCGGCGACGCCGTCACCGGATCGGACTGCAGCCGGGTCGGACTCCAGGCCGGACGACGGAGGCGCCCACCGGCCACGACGATGTCACCGAAGAACGCGTCGGCGGGATGGTCGGTGGCGGCCTCGACGAGCGCGGTCGCGCCAGCGCTGTCGAGCGCCGCGTCGGGGTCCAACGCAATGACGAGATCGTCGTCGCGAATCGAGTTCGTCAGGCTCGGCGAGCCGAGCGGGATCGTCCTGAGCGCAACCATCGGTGCCAGCGAAGCTAGCGTCCGCAGGCGATGGGTCCCGTCCACGCCTCCCGGCGCCTCCTGTCGGCCGTCGCCCTGGCCGTCGTGGTCTTCGCGTTCTGGCCCGCCCTGATCGGCGGGGGATCGCTGGTATCGCACGACGTCGTCGCCACCGCGGCGCCGTTCGACAGCTACCAACCGGACGACTTCTCGCTCGAGAACGGCCCCGGCGATCCGATCAACATCCACGCCCATTGGGCGGCGCTCGCCGAGGACGTCCGGGGTGGGGACCTCGGGTGGTGGAACCCGGACCTCGCGGCGGGCCAACCGACGTTCAAGGGCGGCGCGCCGGTCTTCGACCTGCCCTACCTCGTCGCGCCGGACTGGTACGCGCCCGGTCTCGTCGCCGCGATCCGAACGCTGGTCGCCGTCGGTCTGGTGATCGGCTTCCTGACGAGCGTCGGCCTCCACCGCGTGTCGGCCCTGGCCGGTGGCCTGGCCTTCGGTCTGTCCGGCTTCATGGTCGGGTGGATGAACTGGCCGCACAGCTCGGTCGCCGCGTTGGCGCCCGGTCTGCTGTGGGCGATCGAGCGCGCCATACGCGATCCGCGCCCGTGGCGCATCGCGCCGCTTGCGGGCGTCGTGACCCTGATGGTGTGGGCGAATTTCCCGTCGGTGCTGATCTATGTGCTGCTGGGCTGCGGGGCGTACACGCTGGCCCGGCTGCTCTCGGAATGGCGGGGAGCGGAGGACCGAGGCGGTTGGATCCGGAGCCGCACGGTCGTGTTCGTCGGCGCCGCCGTGGTGGCCGCGTGTCTCGCCGGTCCGCACCTCATCGGCTTCAGCGAGTACGTCGACTGGGCGGACACCTCGCACCGCATCGGCAATCCGGATGACTCGTCGGCCGGCGTCGCGTATCTCCTGACGGCGGTCGCGCCTGCCGTGTGGGGGAGCGATGCCGTTGGTGCTGGTTGGTTCGGCGAGGGCAACTGGGTGGAGTTCAACACCCACCTCGGCGCCTCGGTGGTCGTGCTCGCGCTGTTGGGGCTGGTCGCGGGTCTCGTCGGCGGGGGCCGCCGTCGCCGATCGGGCGCGGTCGGCCTCGGGGCCATGGTGGCTCTCGGCGTACTGATCGCGTATCTCGGCGGCCCGCTGGCGGTCGCGCTCGGCGACCTGACCGGTTCGCGTGGTGGGCTGATGACGCGCGCCAAGGTGTTGATCAGTCTCGGGATGGCGTTGGGTGTCGCGTTCGGCGTGGACTGGATCGTCGGGCCACAGCCCGATCGACGCCGGGTGCTCCGGGTCGCGGCGGCTGTCGCCGGCGTGGTGGCGCTCGCCCTCGCGCCGTCCGTGAAGAACTGGTTCGACGCTGCGCAGGCGAACGGCGTGCTGCGACAGACCGTGGCCGCGTCGTCCACGTCGATCCTTGCCGCGCTGGCCACGGCCGGTGTGGTGGCGGCCCGCCTACGGGGCCGAGTGGGCGCGACTGCGGCGGGCTGGGGGCTTGTCGCGATCGTGGGTGTGGAGCTGCTCACGTTCGCCATGCCGGTGCCCACGACCGTCAGCCGCAGCGAGCGACTCGAGGCGACGCCGGCCCACGGGGTCGTGGAGGCGGCGCTGGAGCCAGGGGAGCGGTTGGCGGGTGAAGGCCGCACGTTCTTCCCGGCGACGACGCAGCACTTCGACATCGCGGACGCCCGGGGGCAGCTGCTCAAGTCGCCCGGCTACCAGGAGCTTCTCCGCGCGATCGATCCGGACATGCTGCGGCGCGACGGCGGTGGCACGCCCACGAACCCGAACATCGCTGACGGCACCGACGCCACGTCGCCGGTGTGGGACGTCATGGCGGTCGGTGTCTGGGCCCAGTTCCCGGACTCCCGACCGCCCGGGACGGCCATCGCCCCCGACCAGGTCAGGGCCAGTGCCGACCCGGCCGTGCAGCCGCTCAGCGGTGTGACGACCGTGCCGGATGGCGGCCTGCGGGCGGTCCTCGTCGAGGTCGGGCCCATCGGCGGTGGCTTCATCGATGTCCGGATCACGACCGACGACGGGACGACGGTGGAGCGGCGCTGGGTCGAACCGCTCCAGGCCGGCGCGATGAGCTTCGCCGTGCTCGGTGAGCACCTGCAGGTCGGGTCCGCCGTGCACGTCGAGGTGACGGCACCGGCGGCGATGCTCGTGGTCGGGGTCGACGATACGGGCGGGCTCGGTGTCGGAACGGTGGCCGGCGACGATGACCTCGAGCTGGTGCGGGTCGGCGACGTGATCCTGCTGGAGCGTCCAGTCGAGCCCGTACGCGCCGCGACCGCCATCGTGGTCGAGCCGGATCCGCAGGCTGCCGCGGCGCTGATCGCCGGTGGTCTCCCGCCCGGCACCGCGGTCGTCGATCGTGACGTCGGG
>BQJV01000382.1 GCA_021604885.1 Acidimicrobiales bacterium | reverse complement strand
CGAGTACGTGGAGGGCCTGTCGAGCTGTTCGGCCGCCGTCGTTGGGCCGAACGGCCGAGCCATCGGCGCCCTGTACACCTATGGGCCCACCTACCGGTATCCGCCGAAGGGTCGAGCCGCGGCGGTCGCCGAGCGGGTGCTCGAGGTCGCCGACGCGGTCAGCCGTCAGCTCGGTCATGAGTGACACGCCCCGCCGTCGGGGACGCCGTGAGCGTCCCGCCGGGCCGCAGGCCCCGGCCCAGCCGCCGTGGCGGAACCATCAGCGTCCCTTCGAGCCGACGAGGGTGGTCAGCGACGACCAGCTCGAGGCCATCCACGAGTCGTCGCTGCGCGTCCTGCGCGAGACCGGCATCGTCTTTCTGCACCCCGAGGCGCAGCGCATGTGGGCGGCGGCCGGTGCCGACGTGCAGGGCGACCGCGTCCGCTTCGACGCCGCGCTCATCGCCGATCTGGTGGCCTCCGCCCCGTCGGAGTTCACCATCCACGCCACCGACCCGTCCCGCGACCTCCACATCGGGGGCGACAGCGTCAACTTCGGCGCGGTGGCGAGTGCGCCGAACGTCGAGACCCGCGCCGGTGGTCGCCGCACCGGGAACCACGAGGACTTCCGCAATCTGGTGCGGCTCAGCGAGGCGCTGTCGTCGGTCTCCTTCCACGGTGGCTACCCCGTGGAGCCCGTGGACGTCCACCCGTCGATCCGTCACCTCGTGGCGCTGGCGGATCTGTTCACGCTGTCGACGAAGTCGGTCGGCGCGTACTCGCTCGGCGCGCAGATGAACCGGGACGCCATCGACATGGTCAAGATCGTCCGCGGGATCGACGACGAACGGCTCGAGGCCGAGCCGTCGATCCACTCGGTGATCAACTGCAACTCGCCGCTCCAGCTCGACACCCCGATGCTGAACGGGATCCTCGAGTTCTCGAGCCGCAACCAGGTGATCATCCTCACGCCGTTCACCCTCGCCGGAGCCATGGCCCCGGTCACGATTGCGGGCGCTGTCGTGCAGCAGAACGCCGAGGCCCTCGCCGGTATCGCGTTCACGCAGCTCGTCCGGCGGGGGGCGCCGGTGGTCTACGGCGGGTTCACGTCGAACGTCGACATGCAGTCCGGTTCGCCCGCGTTCGGCACGCCGGAATACGTCCAGTCGGCCATGCTCGGCGGTCAGCTCGCCCGCCGCTACGGCGTGCCCTACCGGTCCTCGGGGGTCAACGCCGCGAACGCGGTCGACGCCCAGGCCGGCTACGAGAGCGTCTTCGCACTCTGGGGCGCGGTGATGGGCGGAGCCCACATGATCTGGCACAGCGTCGGATGGATGGAGGGCGGGCTGAAGGCGAGCTACGAGAAGATGATGGTCGACAACGACATCGTCAACAGTGTGGCCACGTTCCTCCAGCCCCTGGTGGTGGACGACGCAAGCATGGCCGTGGAGGCGATCGCCGAAGTCGGCCCCGGCGGTCACTTCTTCGGCGTGCAGCACACGCAGGACCGCTACCGCGACGCCTTCTTCTCGCCGTCCGTGTCGGACTGGCGCAACTTCGAGACCTGGGAGGAGGCGGGCTCGCCGACGTCGCTCGATCACGCGGAGCGCCTCGTCGCCGCCCATCTCGCGACCTACGAGGAGCCGACGATGGATCCGCAGCGGCGGGCCGAGCTGGACGAGTTCGTGCAGCGCCGGATCGCCGAGGGCGGCGTGGAGACCGACTTCTGATGCCCGGACCGTGGACGAGTGACGAGTTCTGGGCGGGCACCCGGGCGCCGCTCACGTCCGCGACCGGTCTGCAACCGGAGGCGTACACCAGCGAGGACTTCTTCGCCGATGAGCGCACCCGCCTGTTCGGGCGCGGCTGGGTCGCCGTCGGCACCGCGCCGGAGATCGCCGACTCGGGTCGCCTGCTGGTGCGCGCGGTGGGGGAGCGATCGATCCTCGTCACCCGTGACGGTGACGGTGTGCTGCGCGCGTTCCTCAACAGCTGTCGCCATCGCGGCACGGAGTTGGCGGACGCCGACTGCGACGTCGCGGGCACGATCCGCTGTCCGTACCACCGCTGGGGCTACGGCCTCGACGGCACGCTCGTGGCGACACCGTTCCTGGACGACGTCCCGCGCGACGAGTTCGCCGCAGCCGACCACGGGCTCGTCCCCGTGCGGGTCGACACGTGGGGACCCCTGGTGTTCGCCTGCCTCGCCGACGACACCCCGCCCCTCGAGGAGTGGCTCGGTGACCTCCCCGAGCGCATGGCCGGCTACCGCTTCCAGGACTGGCGGGTCGAGGAATCGCGAACGATCGACATCGCGGCGAACTGGAAGCTGATCACCGAGAACTTCCAGGAGTACTACCACCTGACCTGGGTCCATCCGGAGCTCGCCAAGGTGTCGCGGGTGAAGGACCACTATCGCTACCAGGGCCCGGGGATGTACTGCGGTCAGACGACGAGCCCGGTGTCGGGCGACGACCGGGACGACTGGCTGGTGCTGGCGCCCGCAGCCGGTCTGGATGCGTCCGACGCGGTGTCCGGCCGGTTCGTCGCCGTCTTCCCGAACGTGATGCTCGCGGTGCTGCCGAACCACGTGTTCCTCATCGTGCTCGAGCCCGTCGCGCCGGGCCGAACGCGTGAGCACTGCTCGTTCCTGCTGCCACCGTCCACGGCGCCGCTGGCCGATGGCGATCTCGACACGACACGGACCTTCTGGCTCGACGTCAACGACGAGGACATCGACATCGTCGAGCGGGGCCAGCGCGGCCTTCACCGCGGGCACGTCCCGCCCGGCCCGCTGGTGCCCCGTTTCGAGGAGCCGCTCCATCGGTTCCACCGCATGGTCGCCGACTGCATGACCACGCCCTCCCTGGCGGACGTCGTCGTCCCCGACGGCGACGACGGCAGCCCCGCGTCCCGCCTGGGCACCGGCGTGAACCCGCATCCGCCCTCCATCGATCGCGCCGAACCGAGGAAACACTGAGATGAAGACGCAGGCACAGGTCGTGGTGGTCGGCGGAGGCGTCGTCGGCGCGTCCGTGCTCTACCACCTCGCGAAGGCGGGATGGACCGACGTGATGCTGCTCGAGCGGGCGGAGTACACGGCCGGGTCCACCTGGCACTCGGCCGGCGGCATGCACACGCTCAACGGCGACCCGAACGTCGCCAAGCTCCAGCAGTACACGATCGACCTCTACAGCAAGATCCAGGAGGAGTCGGGCATCGACGCGTCGATGCACATCACCGGCGGCGTCGCCCTCGCCGACACGCCGGAGCGGATGGACTGGCTCAAGATGAGCCATGCGCGGGGTCGCTACCTCGGCATGGACACCGAGCTGATCTCCGTGAAGGAAGCGAAGGAGCTGCTGCCGATCCTCGACGAGCAGTACTTCGTGGGCGCGATGTGGGACGCGCACGAAGGCCATCTCGACCCGAGCCAGATCACCCACGGGTATCTCGAATGCGCGCGCCGCCGGGGCGCCGAGACCCATCGACACCGGTGGGTGCGCGACATCAACCGGGCCGCCGACGGCGGGTGGGCCCTCGTCGTCTACGACACCCAGACGGACGAGGACACCGCGATCGTGCACTGCGAGCACGTCGTGAATGCCGGTGGGCTGTGGGCCCGCGAGGTGGGCCGGATGGTCGGACTCGAACTGCCGCTGCTGGCGATGGAGCACATGTACCTCCTGACCGAGGAGATCCCGGAGGTCGTCGAGTACAACGAGCGCACCGGGAAGCAGTTCCTCCACGCGATCGATTTCGGCGGCGAGATCTACATGCGACAGGAGGGCAACGGCCTCCTCATGGGCACCTACGAGCGTGCCGGCAAGCCGTGGTCGCCGAGCCAGACCCCGTGGGACTTCGGCGCCCGTCTGCTCCCGCCGGATCTCGACCGCATCGCCGAGTCGCTCGACACCGGTTTCAAACACTTTCCGGTGTTCGCCGAGGCGGGGATCAAACAGGTCATCAACGGGCCGTTC
>BQJV01000381.1 GCA_021604885.1 Acidimicrobiales bacterium | reverse complement strand
AGCGGCGCAACCGCCACCAGCGCACGGCGCCGCGGGCGAAGGCCACGGCCACGATGTCGTCGGCCGCGGCGGAGTCGCCGACGATCAGCAGCGCGGTCCGGAACAGGCGCGCATGTTCGATGTCGTAGAGATCGCGCAGCTCGTCCTCGTGGCGCATACACCACTACACACCGCGAGCGTGCGGTTTCGCTGCAGTCAGGTCTGCAAGGGCAGCGCGACCTGGGCGAGCGCTTCGAGCTCGGCCGTCCAGTCTTCCGGTTCGGCGGCCGGGAAGAGCACGAACTTGGAGGCGCCGACCGAGAGGTACTGGTCGACGAGATCCACGATGCGGGCCCGGCTCGTGGCCACGACGTCGCGGGGGTCGGCGTCCGGCTTGCGCATCTGCACGACGGCCTTGATCTGCTCGGGTACGTCAGCTTCGCCTTCGCCGGGGACATAGGGGATCAGCACGCCATAGTGCTCGGGGTCCATCGTTCGTCCGGCCTCGGCCGCGGCCTCCTCGATGACGGTGATGCTCTCGGCGACGGTCTGCGGGGTGGTGAAGGACGCGAGCCAGCCATCGGCCAGTCGGCCGGTTCGGCGCAGCTCGGACGGTGCCTGACCGCCGAGCCAGACCTCGAACGGTTGCTGGATCGGCTTCGGCAACACCCGGGCGCCGGTGATCGAGAAGCGGGGACCCTCGTGGTCCACCTCGTCCTCCGCCCACAGTCGACGCATCAGGGGCATGGCCTCGTTCAGCCAGGGCGCTCGTTCCTTGCGATCGACCTGGAACGCCTGGTGTTCGGCGGTGTTGGCGATCCCGAGCCCGAGGGCGGGAAGGCAGCGTCCGCCCGAGACGACGTCCAGGCTCGCCAGCATCTTCGCCATGAGCACCGGGTTGCGGCCGGGAACGACGGAGACAGCCGGGCCGAACTTGAGGCGCTTGCTGCGACCGGCGACGTACGACATCGCGACGATCGGGTCGAGCTGCGGGCTGTTGATCCGCTCAGGGAACCAGAGCGAGTCGTAGCGGAGCCGGTCGAGGTCGTCGATGACCCGGCCGAATCCGTCGGGTGTGCCCATGAGCTTCGGCACCGCACCGATGCCGTATCCGATCCGAACCTTCATGCGGTCAGGGTTGCACACTTCACCCCTCGGGTCGGCGGTGGCCCCAGACACTCGGTTGCGAGATCTGGCTGACCGACCAGGTGTCGTCGTCGATCAGGATCCCGCCGCAGCCGAACTCGACGTCGAAGCCCGAGGGGGACGTGCTGTAGAACGACAGCATCCGATCGTTGGGGTGGCGTCCGAGATCCATCGAGATCGGCGTGCCCGCCGACCGGAGACGGTCGAGGGTGTAGCCGACGTCATCGATGGTCTGCGCCTCCAGCATGAAGTGGTACAGCTCCAGCTCACCGGCGGGGACGAGAGCGAGGCTGTGGTGGCGCGGGTTGCAGTGGGTGAACACGACGTCGTCATCGCCGGCCCCCATGTAGTCGCTCACCCGGAAACCGAGGATCTCGGTGTAGAAGTGCACCGACTCGGCGATGACGGGTGTTGCCAGCACGATGTGGCCCAACCCGAGGTCGCCGGTCACGAACCCGGACACGCCGGACGGCGAGGCGAACAGTTCGTGGTCGTGTATCGGGCCGTGGAACAGCTCGAGTGCGAGCCCCGAAGGGTCGGTGGTCTCGATCAGGCCCCGAACGCCCCGGCCGGCGCATGTCTCGCGTGATCCGGACCGGACTGTCCGGCCGGCCTGCTCCAACTCGGCGGCTGCGGCTTCGAGCGCCGGCTCGTCGGGGACCTCCCAGCCGGCGAACGCCAGCCCCTCGGTGTGGGGCGAGGGCTGCACGATCACCCGGTATGGACGATCGTCGACCTTGATGCGAAATCCGTCGTCGGTCGGTGACGGGACCGTCATCGTCCCGAGCAGCGCGGCATACGCCTGCCACGCATCGACGTCAGCGACGTCCACGCCGATGTAGCCCAGCGCCCGGATGTCCATGTCACGATCCTCCTGTGGTCGGGGTGGTAGTTCTCACCCTCTGCGCCTGATCGTGCGGCCGGTGGCCCCTACGGACAAGGTCAGATCGGGGACATTTGTGGTAAAAAGCGGACATCGTCCGTGATCATGTCACCCCCGTGCGCTACGCACCTCCGGCAGACCACGTACTCGACGTCGAGCTGGTCCCTGCCGCCGAACTCCGGCAGCGGGTGGCGCGTGTCGAGGGCCGTGGGGTCGAACGGGTCGACTTCCACTGTCTGATCTTCGTTGCCGGTGGGCACTACGAGCACACCGTCGACTTCGAGATCCACTCGTGCCGGGCCGGTTCCTGCCTCGTGATCCAACCCGGGCAGGTGCACGAGTTCGGAGCTCCGACCGATTGGACGGGGTGGATGCTCATCTTCCGGTCCGAGCTCCTCGCGCCCCGCACCGAGATACTCGCGACGCACACTCGGGTGACAGGCCGGATGGCGGAGGCGGTCGACGAGACGCTGGCGCGAATGAGCAAGGACGCGGCCGAGGTCGGTGACGAGCGCGCCCGCAACGCCCTGCTGCGGACCGAGGTGGAGGCCGTACTGATGCGCCTCCGGTTGGCGGAGGACACGATCGCGGCGCACCGGCCCGACGATGTCGTGCTCGAGCGGTTCCGCCGGTTCCGGTCGGCGGTCGATCGTGAGTTCGCCCAGCATCATGCCGTGTCGTACTACGCCGATCTTCTCGGTTGTTCGACGAAGTCCCTCAACCGGGCGACGCGCGAGGTCGCCGGCGTGGGCGCAAAGGCCTTCGTGATCGAGCGGCTCGTGCTCGAGGCGAAGCGGCTCCTCGCCCACACCAACCTCCCGGTGGCCACGATCGGCGCCCGCCTCGGGTTCGACGAGCCCACGAACTTCGTGAAGTTCTTCCGTCGGGTCACCTCCACGACGCCCGGGAGATTCCGCTCGCTCGGGTGAGTGTCATACCCCTTCTCTATGATACGAACGTATGTTCGATGCGGATGCGGAGTTGGCGCAACTGAACGAAGCCCTCGACGGGTTGAGCGACGCGGAGTGGATGTTTGGTTCGGCTCGTGACGCGGCGGGGGTGTTGGCCGGGTTGGAGTCGGCGGCGCGGCGGGTGCGGGCGGTGCAGACGCGGGTGCTGGATGAGGTCGACCGCTCCGGCGTCTACGCCTCCGATGGGCATTCCTCGGCGAAGGTGATGGCGCGTCACTGCGGCCGTTTGTCGCCGGGAGCCGCGGCAGCGCGTGAGCGTGGGGTGCGCATGTCGCGGGATTTGCCGGTGGTGTTCGATGCTCTGCGGTTGGGCGGGTTGGGGGTCGACTATTTCGATTTGTTGGGTCGGGTGTGGGCCAACCCGCGGGTGCGTGCGGCGATGGTGGATGCGCAGCCGTGGTTTCTGCGTCTCGCCGGGCGGTTGTCGTATCCGGATTTCGAGATCGAGGTGCGTACATGGGAGCGCTACGCGGATGAGGACGGCCCCGAACCGGCCAACTCACGTTCGCATGAGTTGCGGGATTTCTCGATGGTGCAGGATCCGATCGAGTTGGGATGGACGTTCGCCGGCGGCACCGGGGCGATGCAGGGCGCGCAGATCGCGGAGATCCTCGAGCACTACATCTCCGCGGAGCGGCTCACCGATTGGGAGAAAGCCCGCGCCGAGCACGGCGAGTCAGCCAACCTGTCGCATCTGCCCCGCAACGAACGCCAACGGCGCGCGGATGCGTTCTGGCAGATGTGCCAAGACGCGGCGGCGAACCCGCACTCGGTTGTGCCCGAGATGGTGCACAACATCGTGTGGAACCAGGAAACGTTCGAATGGGCCGCGGCCCGTCACGCCGGCACCAACCCGACACCGCTCGACCCGGCTGCGGTCGAGTGCCGCACCCTCGACGGCCGGCCGTTGGACCCGACCGAAGCGTTCGCGACCGTGTTCCTCGACAAACTCCGCCGCGTCATCGTCGACTCGGCCAGCGTGGTGATCGATCTCGGCCGG
>BQJV01000380.1 GCA_021604885.1 Acidimicrobiales bacterium | reverse complement strand
GCGCCGTCATTGGCCACGGGCGTGAAACGCATGCGGCCCGATGCCCTGGTGCTCACTGTGCAGGGCGACGGCGACATGGTGAACGAGGGACTCCAGGAGGTGCTGCACGCGGCGGCCCGCGGCGAGCGGATCACCTGCGTTCTGCTGAACAACGGCGTTTTCGGCGAGACCGGTGGCCACATCACGTCGACGACCGTGCTCGGCCAGCGCACCAAGAACACCCTCGACGGTCGCGACGCCGAACGGGACGGGCATCCCATCCTCATCAGCGACCTCGTGGCGTCGATGGGCGGCGCCGCGTACGTGGCTCGCGGTGCTGTGAACGACGCCGGCAACGTCGCCCGCACCCGACGCATGCTCACGGCGGCCTTCGAGTGCCAGGAGCGCGGCGACGGCTTCTCGTTCGTGGAGATCCTCACCATGTGCCCGACGGGGTGGTTCGTGGACACCCACGATGCGCCCGACTATCTCGCCGACGTGATCGCCGGCACACACCAGGTCGGGATCGTGAAGGACCTCCGCAGCGAGGCCTCGGCGTGAACCATCTGCTGGTCGCCGATGTGCTCCGCAACGCGGCCGTCGGCGCCCCCGAGCGCGTCGCGATCACGATCGGCGAGGAGTCCCGCACGTTCGCCGAGCTGCTCACCGCGGGCCAACGGGTTGCCGGTGGGCTTGCCGCCGACGGTGTCGGCCCGGGCGACGTCGTGCTGCTCGGCGGGACCGTGTCGATCGACATGGCGGATGTCTTCGTCGGTTGCGCCCTGCTCGGCGCCGTGTTCGCTCCATTCGACCCGCGTCTTCCCGCCGCGACACTGGACCACATCCGCACGGTCGCCCGCCCGAAGCTCGAACTCGTCGCCGGTGACACCGCGCGGCTGGCCGGGCCGACGCCGGCGATACCGGAGATCGACGAGCGGGACCCGCACGTCATCTTCTTCACGTCCGGCACGAGCGGGCTGCCGAAGGGCGTCGTGATCTCGAACCGGGTGTCCGTCCTGCGCTCGCATCCGGGGTCCCAACTCGAGCCCCGCGGCGTGCTCGTGTGCCCGTATCCGCTCTTCCACATGGCGGGGTGGACGATGGCGATGCAGCAGTGGCACGCCCGCGATGGGATCGTTTTCCTCGAGCGGGCCGACCCCGCCGACATCGTCGAGGCTGTGCGTCACCACGACGCCGCCCGGCTCAACGCCATCCCCGGCGTGTGGCAACGGATCCTCGACCATCTCGGCGACGGCGCGCCGCTCACGTCGTTGCGCTTCGCCGACACGGGCACCTACGCCACGCCGCCGGAGCTGCTCGCCGCGATCGGCAGCGCGGCGCCCAATGCCCACGTCCGCGTGTTCTACGGGTCAACCGAGGTCGGCAACGTCACCGCGCTGGATCATGGCGACATCCTCGAACGGGTGGGCAGTTGCGGGCGTCCGAGCCCGCTGGTCGAGCTGCGGCTGAGCGACGAGGGCGAGATGCTCGTCCGCACGCCCGTCGCCTTCGACGGCTACCTGAACGATCCGGATGCGACGGCTGCGGCATTCACGGACGGCTGGTTCCGCACGGGCGATGTCGCGGTCCTCGACGACGACGGCTTCGTGTCGATCGTCGGTCGACTCGGACAGCTGATCCGTACAGGCGGCGAGTCGGTGTCGCCGGCACTGGTCGAGACCGCGTTCGCCGGCGCCCCCGGTGTCGCCGACGTCGCCGTGGTCGGCCTCCCGGATCCGCAGTGGGGCGAGGTCGTGACGCTCTGCGTCGTCCCCGAGCCGGGCTCCACGCCGACGCTGGACGCCCTGCTGGCGGATGTCGACCTCGCGCCCCACCAGCGCCCCCGCCGCTTCGCGATCGTCGGCGCGATCCCGCGCACGGCCGCCACCGGCCAGGTCGATCGCACCGCCCTGGCCGCCTCGGTGCAAGGCACTCCCTCAAGCCGGGACTGAACCTGCCGAATGGGTCGTATGGCCCAGACCGTCGCGCCGGACGCGTTCGAACAGAAACTCGCGGAGATCGCCGAGCGCGAGGACGCGGAGCGGGCCCGCAAGGCGATGTGGCGGGCCCACCATCACGCCGACCAGTACGACCGCTGTGTCGTCATCGGCGGAAAGCACTGGTGCCGGCGCTGCCTGACGCTGTACCCCGTCACGGCGATGTTCGCCGCGCTGAGCCTCGCCGGCATCGTCCTCTGGCCCGACTCGTTGGACCTGTGGTTCATCTGGCTGCCCTGTATTCCGGCGACCCTCGATTTCGTGCTCGAACAGCTCGGCGTCATCCGCTACTCGGCCCGCCGCCAGTTCCTCACGACACTGCTGGTCGCGCCCGCGCTCGGCCGTGGATTCGGCCACGAACTCGACGACTCGTGGTCATGGGAGTTCTGGGGACCGATCCTGTGCTTCTGCACGATCTGGTTCGTCGCGGCCGTCATCGGCCATCGACGCACCGCCACCACCGCCACCGCGTGATTGGGCCAACCGGCCCTTGTCGGCGGCGGTCGGGGCGGCGACCATTTTCCGATGGCCTCCTATGCGGCAACCATCAACGTCGACGCCTCACCCGAGGAGGCGTTCGCGTACCTGCGTGAACCCGAGCACCGCCTCGAGTGGGATCCCTCGGTGCGCAGCGTCTCGGACCGGGGCGACGGCAGCTACGCCGTCACGGTCGGCTTCTACGGCAAGGCGATCGACGCCGTGCAGACGGTCGAGTCCGAGCGCGAGCCTGACGAGATCGTGCTCACCACCACCGGCAAGGTGAAGGGCCGGGACGTGATCACGATCGCTCCGCGTGACGGGGGCTCGTCGGTGACCATCGAATTGGACGTGCAGCTCAAGGGCATGGCCCGGCTGCTCGACCGCGGTCTGCAGGTGGCGTTCGCCGGGATCGGCGACAACATCGCCACCGAGATGACGAAGCAGCTCAACCGTCAGCGAGGCTGACGGGCTCGCGTCAGACCTCGCCGGTCAGACCAGGGCGTCGTCCACCTTGGCCATCGCCTTGTCCTCCTCGACATCGAGGGCGAACGCGAGCTCGGAGACGAGCACGTTGCGGGCCTTGGTGTAGAGCGACTTCTCGCCGGCGGACAGGCCCTTGGCCTGGTCACGAAGGGCGAGGTTCCGGACGACCTCGGCCACCTGGTAGACGTCGCCCGACTTGAGCTTCTCCTGGTGGTTCTTGAAGCGCCGCGACCAGTTGGCGGGCTCACGCACATCACGCTTGGCGAGCACCTCGAAGAGGTCTTCCACGTCCTCGGTCGAGATCGGCCAGCGCATGCCGACTTCCTCGGCCTTGTCGACGGGAACGGCGAGGGTCATCTCGCCGTGCGCCATGCGCAGCACGAGATAGTCCTTCTCTTCGCCGAACGCGGTGCGCTTCTCCTTCTTCTCGATCACCGCTGCGCCGTGATGCGGGTAGACGACGCGGTCACCGGGCTTGTACGTCAAGGGAGGTCTCCACTGCAGTTCGGCGGAACGATGTCGTTTCGCCGTCTCTAAGGATGCCAGCTGTTCGCCCGTTCGCAAACGCGAGTCGCCTACGATCCCGCCGGATGGACGACACCGGACGCGATGGCACGGCATGGGTGTTGTGGGTCGGCGCGTGGATCGTCCTCGCGGCATTCGTCGGTGGAGGTGCGGTCTTCATCGCGAACAGCCGTGTCCACGACCCGCCGCCGGTCGTCGCGGCCGTCGGCGCCGGCGAGCGCACGCTCGTGGCTCCGTTACTGCAGCTCGACGATGCGTCCGAACGAACCGTGGACCCCTACCGCGGCTACGGCACCTGGGTCGACGTCTTCGACTACGACCCGGCGTACAACCCGCCCACGGTGACGGCCGCCGATGTCGCCGAGATGGCGGACCTCGGCGTGGGCACGATCTACCTCCAGGCGGCCCGGCTCGACGATCGGACGCCCGAGGGGCTCGTCGACCCGTGGCTCCTCGCCGAGCTGGTCCTGACCGCCCATGCGCAGGATGTGGACGTGGTCGGCTGGTACCTCCCG
>BQJV01000379.1 GCA_021604885.1 Acidimicrobiales bacterium | reverse complement strand
ATCGCTCGGGGCCGTAGCCGGCTCCGGGGCCGAGACCACATCGTGGCCTTCGCGATGCCCGAGGCGGTCGACGAGGTCCATCGAGTCCTGGGGTGACCACGCTGCGCAAGCCGCGGATGTCCGCCTCCCTCGAACTGCAGGGTGGTCGAGCCAGTAGCTACTCGCGACTGGCGGCGGCCGACGCCGGTCTCGCCCTCGGCACCGTGAGCGTGGCGTGCGGTCTCGCCGGGCTCGTCGACGACGGGGGCGACGGGCTTCTCCTGATCGGCGTCGGTCTCGCGGCGATGGCGATCGGACTCGTCGCGCGTCGTTCGCTCGAACGTCGACACCGGTCGTCGCCAAGCCGGCTCCTCACCGGCCTCGCCCTGTCCTGGACGGTGCTCGTGCTGCTCGGCACGCTGATCTACCTTGCGACCGGCACCATCGATCGCGTGGACGACGCGCTCGTCGAGTCCGCGGCCGGGTTCAGCACCACGTCGCTCACCACGCTCGATCCGAGCACGTTGTCCATCCCGATGCAGCTCTGGCGGGCGGCGACCCAGTGGATCGGCGGCCTCCTCGGCATCATCGTGGGCGTCGTCACCCTGCCGCTGATCCTGCGCGGGGCGATGCCGGGCAGCCAGGGAGCGCGCCATGTGGCCGAACAGATTGCGCCGACGCCGCTGATCGGACGTCGCCGCATCATCGGGATCTACGCCGCCGTGACCACACTGATCGCGCTCGGCTACGCCGCGACGGGCCTCGGCGCGACGGACAGTGTCGCCCACGCGTTCAGCACCGCGTCCACCGGCGGCTTCTCGACGCGGGCCGACTCCTTCGCCGGCCTCGGCACCGGTCCGCGCACCGTCGCGGTCCTCGGCATGCTCGTCGGCGGGGCAAGCTACGCGCTCATCTGGTGGGCCATCCGGGGACGCACGAAGACGGTGTGGCGCAGCACGGAGTTGCGGCTCTACCTCGGCCTCATCGCTGCGGCGAGTGTCGTCGTCGCCCTCGGCAGCGAGGCATCGGCCGGTGAGGCGATCTTCACGACGGTCTCCGCTCTGTCCACCACCGGCTTCGCGGTCGGTGAATGGACGCTCCTGCCCGACTCGGTGCTCATGATCCTGCTCGTGCTGATCGGGACCGGTGCGATGTCCGGCAGCGCGGGCGGAGGGCTCCGACTCATCCGGGCATGGACCCTGGTCGGCTTCGCGAGCCGCGAGATGCGGCGTCAGCTGGATCCACATTCGGTGGTCGTGGTGAAGCAGGCCGGCGAACCGATTCAGGAACGTACGCTCGATCGCACCACGGGCTACCAGATCGGCCATCTGGGCGTATGCGGCGCCGCCGCAACGCTCCTCGCCCTTGCGGGACAGGACCTGCTCCCGGCCATCTACACCGGAATCTCCGTGGTCTCGACGCACGGACCAGGCATCGGGCCCGGTGCGTTCGGTGACCTCTCGGACTTCTCGCCGGTGGCCCGGGTGATCCTCATTCCGTTCATGCTCGCCGGCCGACTGACGATTCTTCCCCTCCTCCTCGCGGTCTCCTACGCGTTCCGGATCGAGAACGCCGCAGTGCGACGGGTTCGCCGCAGCGTCCAGCGATTGGTCCGCCGATGAGCGTCACCCGCCCCCGCCAACGCACCGCGGTCGAACTCGCGGCGCCTGCACGAGGCCGCCCGAACACCGCGCTGCACGTCACGGGCATCGCCCTCACCTTCGTCTCGGTCGGCATGGCGATCGCCACCGTCATCGAGCTCGCGTCGACGAACGTCGACACCATGGCGCTTCTGGTGTCGACCCTCATCTGCAGCGGCCTGGGCATCGGCCTCTGGTACAGCACCCACGCCGGCGCGGTTCGGACACGTGATGTGTTCGCCGCGGTCGGCTGGACGTGGTTGAGCATGACGCTGGTCGGCGCGTTGCCGTTCCTCTTCGCCGGCACGTTCGCACCCGGCGGCGCGGACTTCTGGGAGCAGGTCGTCAACTCCGTCTTCGAGGCCGCGTCGGGGTTCAGCTGCACAGGGTCGACCGCGCTCACGGACTTCGACAATCCCGGCCGCGGCCTCATGATGTATCGGCAGGCGACCCAGTGGTACGGCGGCATGGGCATCGTCGTGCTCGCGGTCACCGTCCTGCCCTTCCTCGGCGTCGGCGGCCTGGACCTCATCACCGCGGAGGCGCCCGGCCCCTCCTCGGACCGCCTGGCGCCGAGGGTCTCGGAGACCGCGCGCCAGCTGTGGGTCATCTACGTCCTGTTCACCCTGACCGTCGGTCTCGTGCTCTTCCTCATTCCCGGCCCGAGTCTGTACGACAGTGTCGCTCACGCACTCAGCACCACCTCGACGGGCGGGTTCTCGCCGAACGCCGCGTCGATCGGCCACTACGACTCCATTGCCGTCGAGGTAGCGATCATGGCCGGGATGCTCTACGGCGGCATCAACTTCGCGCTGCACTGGCGAGCTGCGCGCGGCGGTCTCTCCGCCTATGGCCGCGACTCCGAGCTGCGGACGTTCCTGTCGATCCTGCTCGCCGCCTGCGCGGTTGTCGTCACGGTCCTATGGCTGGACGCGGGCGACAATGTCGCCAGCCTTGCCGACTCCGTGCGCTACGGCGTGTTCAATGCGATCTCGCTCGGCACCAGCACCGGCTTCGGCAACGCGACGGAGGCCGGCTCGCCGGGCGATTTCGTGCATTGGGCCGCGGGCGCGCAGATCGTCATCCTCTTCCTGTTCGTGATGGGCGGTTCGACGGGATCCACGTCCGGCGGCATCAAGGTCATGCGGGTGCAGGTGCTGTTCAGCCACACGATCCGGTCGATCCGTCGCACCCAACTCCCGCGGGCCGTCCTGCCGGTCAAACACGGCAAGGTCGCGGTGGCGGAGGACATCGTGAGCCGCATGGCCGGGTTCTTCCTGCTCTACGTGCTCCTGATCTCGGTCGGTGTCGCACTCCTGACCGGCCTGGGCGCCGGCTTCGAGGAGTCGATCGGTGCGATCGTCGGCGCGCTGGGCAACATGGGTCCTGCGCTCGGCGAGGCGGGACCCACCGCAAGCTTCTCGGACGCGTTCTCGCAGCCCGCACGGCTCGTGCTGTCCGCATTCATGCTGATCGGCCGACTGGAGATCTTCCCGATGCTGTTGATGTTCGCCGCGCCCTACCGGGCGATCAGCGACTCGCTCAGGCGCTGAGCAACTCCGTCAGCGCCGCGAGGAACCAGCCCGGGTCGTGGCTGCCTGCCATCTCGCGGGCCGAATGCATCGCGAGCTGGGCACAGCCGGCATCCACGACCGCGATGCCCAACTGACCGGCCGACGCCGGCCCGATGGTGGACCCGCACGCCAGGTCGGTGCGCGTGACGAAGCGCTGCATCGGCACGTCGGCCCGTTCGCAGGCGAGGGTGAATGCGGCGGCGGACTCGGCGTCAGTGGCGTAGCGCTGGTTCGCGTTGATCTTGAGGACAGGCCCGCCGTTGACCGCGACCTGATGCTCCGGCTCGTGACGATCCGCATAGTTCGGGTGGGTGGCATGGGCACCGTCGGCGGACACGACGAGACTCGCCGACCGACTCGCGGCCCGGCTCTCGAGGTCACCCCCCAACGAGGCGCCGATCCGGTCCAGAACGTCGCTGAGCAGGGGAGACGCTGCTCCGGAGGTCGACACGCTGCCGACTTCCTCGTGATCGAAGAGACAGAGCATCGGAATGCTCGGGCCGGCGGCCGAGGTCGCCGCGACGAGGGCATCCAGACCGACGAAGCACGACAGCTGATTGTCGATCCGCGCTGACGCCAGGAACTGCTCGTCGAGCCCGGTGAGTGCGGCAGGGGTGACGTCGTGCGCCATCATGTCCCAGGCCACGACGTCCGCTTCGTCGACGTCGGCCAGCGAGGCGAGGTACCCGGCGAAGCTCGGTGCATCACCCGTCGCCCAGACCGGCACCATATGGCGCTGTGGATTGAGCAGGAGCCCGTTCTCGCGGATCTCGCGGTCGAGGTGGATCGCCAGCTGCG
>BQJV01000378.1 GCA_021604885.1 Acidimicrobiales bacterium | reverse complement strand
TGACGCCGCTCTCGCTCACGAACGTGCCGAGCTCGTCCAACGCAGCGGCGGCCTCGACGCCGTCGGCGAGGTCGCTGGTCGGGCCGAGGACGACGTGGCCCGTGATGTCGAGGAGCCACTGCTCCTGGTCCTGCGATGTCTCGCTGCGCCCCGGGTAGGCATCGAACGACCCTGCCTGCACGGACCACTCGCCCGCGGGCAGCGGTTCGCTCAATGTGAAGCCGTAGGTGTCGTGGCCGGAGCGCGACCACACCGCGACGTCGAGCGCGACGACGACATCGCCGGCGCACCCGCCCGTCGTGGCTGCCGCCGGCGATGAAACGCCGACGAGCAGACCGATGACGAGCAAGGCGGCGCCGGACAGCAGTTTCCACAGCTGTCGCAACGTCACATCACTCTCCCGTACTCCTGCTGTGGAAAGTAGTGGTCGGCGTGCCCACGGAGGGTGATACCCCGGGCGTTTCGGGCGCCGAGGTCACGGATCAGCGCAGGACCAGCTCCGGGTTGTCCACAGGACCGTCCACAGCGACGGTCACGGTGTCGCCTTCGGTGTAGACGCCTTCGAGCAGGGCGATGGCCAGGGGGTCACCGATCGAACGCTGGATCAGGCGCTTGAGGGGGCGGGCGCCGAACGCCGGCTCGTAGCCCTGCGCGGCCATGAGGTGCTTGGCGTCAACGGTGACCTCGAGGCTCAGGCGCCGCGCCGCGAGGCGTTCCGCGAGGCCGGCCAGTTGGATGTCGACGATGGACACGAGGTCCTCCTCGGTCAGCGCCCGGAAGCGGACGATGTCGTCGATCCGGTTGACGAACTCGGGACGGAAGAAGTCCTGCGGGTCGCCCGGCAGGTTCGACGTCATGATGAGCACGACGTTGGAGAAGTCGACCGTGCGGCCCTGCCCGTCGGTCAGGCGACCGTCGTCGAGCAGCTGGAGCAGCACGTTGAACACGTCGCCGTGGGCCTTCTCGACCTCGTCGAGCAGCACGACCGAGTACGGCCGACGACGCACGACCTCGGTGAGCTGGCCGCCCTCGTCGTAGCCGACATAACCGGGTGGGGCGCCGATCAGGCGGCTCACGCTGTGCTTCTCCATGTACTCCGACATGTCGATGCGCACCATGGCGCGCTCGTCGTCGAACAGGAACTCCGCGAGGCTGCGGGCCAGCTCGGTCTTGCCGACACCGGTCGGCCCGAGGAAGAGGAAGCTTCCGATCGGGCGGTGCGGGTCGCTCAGACCGGCCCGGCTGCGCCGGATGGCGTTGGCGACCACGCCGACCGCGTCGTCCTGCCCCACCACCCGCTCGTGGAGGTGGTCCTCCAGCCGCACGAGCTTCTGGATCTCGCCTTCGAGGAGGCGGGACACGGGAACGCCGCTCCACCGGCTCACCACCTCGGCGATGTCCTCCTCGTCGACCTCTTCCTTGAGCATCGACGACTCGGCCTGGATCTTGTCGAGCTCCTCGCGGGCGATGTCGAACTGACGCTCGAGCTCGGGAATGCTGCCGTAGCGCAGCTCCGCGGCCTTCTCGAGGTCGCTCTCGCGCTCGACCGCGACCCGGAGCTGATCCAGCTCCTCGTTGAGCTCGCGCAGCTCGGCGATGGCATCCTTCTCCGCTTGCCAGGTGGCGGTGAGCCCGCTGAGCTCCTCGGTGAGGTCCGCGAGCTCCCGGTCGAGATCCTCCAACCGCTCGGCGGAGGGCGCGTCGGTCTCCTTGGCGAGGGCGACGCGCTCGATCTCGAGCTGGCGGATGCGGCGTTCGACCACGTCGATCTCCGTGGGCACCGAGTCGATCTCGATGCGCAACGACGACCCGGCCTCGTCGATCAGGTCGATCGCCTTGTCCGGCAGGAAACGCCCGGTGAGGTAGCGATCGCTGAGCACGGCCGCGGCCACGAGGGCGGAGTCCTGGATGCGCACGCCGTGGTGCACCTCGTAGCGCTCCTTGAGGCCACGGAGGATGGCGATCGCCGCCTCGACCGATGGCGGCTCGACCAGCACCTGCTGGAACCGGCGCTCGAGGGCAGGATCCTTCTCGACGTACTTGCGGTATTCGTCGAGCGTTGTCGCACCCACCATGCGGAGCTTGCCGCGGGCGAGCATCGGCTTGAGCATGTTGCCGGCATCCATGGCCCCGTCGGCGCCGCCGCCGGCACCCACGACCGTGTGCATCTCGTCGACGAAGGTGATGATCTCGCCGTCGGCGTCCTCGATCTCCTTGAGGACGGACTGCAGGCGTTCCTCGAACTCACCGCGGTACTTGGCGCCGGCGACCATCGACGAGATGTCGAGGCTGATCAGGCGCTTGTTCTTCAGGGAGTCCGGGATGTCGCCCTCGACGATGCGCGCCGCGAGGCCCTCGACGATCGCGGTCTTGCCGACGCCGGGCTCACCGATGAGGACCGGGTTGTTCTTGGTGCGCCGGGCGAGGACACGGATCACACGCCGGATCTCCTCGTCTCGACCGATGACCGGGTCGAGTTCGCCCTGCGCGGCGGCCTCGGTGAGGTCGCGGCCGAACCGTTCGAGCGCCTGGTACTGGTTCTCCGGCGTCTGGCTGGTGACGCGATGGCTGCCGCGAACATCACGCAGGGCACCCAGCAACGTCTCGCGATCGACGCCGATGGTGTTGGCCAGCGCCATCAGGAGGTGCTCGGTGGAGAGGTATTCGTCGGTGAGGTCCTCACGGACCTGATCCGCCGACTCCATCACCTCGCGCAGCTCCTTCGAGAGCTGTGGGTCGGAGCCGTAGGCGTTGGGGAGTTTCGCGAGCGCATCAGCGGCGATGTTGCGCGCCGAGGGCACGTCGACGCCGACCTTGTGGAGCATCGGCAGGACGATGCCCTCCTCCTGGCCGAGCAGGGCGCTCAACAGGTGGGCGGGCACCACTTCGGGGTGCGACGCGGCTCGAGCGGCCTCAGTGGCCACCGAGAAGGCCTCGGTGGTCTTGAGTGTCCAGCGATTGGGATCGAGCGCCATACGGGGGAACCTCCGGTCGATGACTCTAGCGCAGAAAACCTGAGTGCAATACACTCAACTTTCGCACCGGCGGAACTATTCCCCCGGACGTGGATCTCTGGTCACGAAAGGGTCGAACCCGGGGCGTCGTCTGGGGGAGATGCGACCCTTTCGTGACCAGAGATCCCTTCTGTTCTGCGACCTCCTGAAGAAATTCGTGTTGTGGCCGACGGGGAACCGGAAACCATGCCCTCTGAGTCCACCACACGCGCGTGGGCGAGACGCCCGCTGATCGCCGGCCTCCTGAAGGTCGTCGTGTTCGTGGTGCCCATCATCTTGTCGATGGCGTTCATCACCGTGGCCACGCGTGTCTTCGTACGACCAAGCACGTTGGTAGCGACGGCCGCATGGTTCCTCGTCCTGACCGCCGGGGCCACACTCGTGATCGTCCGAGCCGCGAAGGTCATGCGGCGGGTCCTCCCGGTCGCGGCGCTCTTCAACATCTCGCTCGTGTTCCCCGACCAAGCACCGTCGCGGTTCTCCCTCGCCATGCGACGTAACACGGTTCGACAACTGCAACGGGCCGTCGACGACGGGACACTCGACGCACAGACCCCACAGGAGGCCGCCGAGCACCTGCTGAGCCTCGCCGCCGCGCTCAACGACCACGATCGGCTGACCCGCGGCCACACCGAACGGGTGCGGGCGTACTCGCTGATGATCGGCGAAGAACTCGGGCTGCCCGAGGATGAGCTGGCCAAGCTGCACTGGGCGGGTCTGATCCATGACGTCGGCAAGCTCGAGGTGCCGGCCGAGATCCTGACGAAGGACGGCAAGCCGACCGAGGACGAGTGGCGAATCCTGCGCTCGCACCCCGCGCGTGGCGGCGAGTTGGTCGACCCGCTCCGGCCCTGGCTCGGCCAGTGGGCCGACGCCGCGAGCCAGCACCACGAATGGTTCGACGGCACGGGTTACCCGAACGGTCTCGCCGGCAACGAGATCTCCCTGTCCGGTCGCATCGTCTCCGTCGCCGACGCTTTCGACGTCA
>BQJV01000377.1 GCA_021604885.1 Acidimicrobiales bacterium | reverse complement strand
CGACCTCCGCGGCATCGCCGACCTCTGCACCCGGGGCGACGACTGTCCGTTCCACGGCACGGACCTCGCCGACGCCGTCGCGGCAGCCGACAAGCCGATCGTGCTCAGCATCTCGACGCCGGGGTTCTGCCAGACCGAGATCTGCGGTCCGGTGATCGAACTCCTGATCGAGGTCGCCGCCGAACGCGACGATCTCCACGTCATCCACGCCGAGGTCTATGTGGACGCGCAGACGGCGGTGAACGAGGGCACGTTCCCCGGCCCGACGGTCGACATCGTGGATCAGTGGCAGCTGCCCTTCGAGCCCATGCTGCTCGTGGCCCGTGCGGACGGCACGATCGTACGCCGCCTCGATGCCACCTACGACCGCTCCGAGCTCGACGAGACGCTCGCGCTGCTCTGAACGCGCCCCGGTCGCTCAGCCGACGAGGGCACGCCGCAACGCGCCCAGCATGTCGCGAGCGGCGCGCTTGCTGACCGCCGCCTCCCTGACGAGCGCAGACCCGTGGAACGTCCCGGGATACGCATGGAGCTCCGTCGACACGCCCGCTTGGAGGAGGCGGGTCGCGTAGAGCAGCCCTTCGTCGCGCAGCGGATCGAACTCCATGACGGAGACGAAGGTCGGCGGAAGGCCGGCGAGGTCGTCGGCGCGGGCCGGCGCGGCATACGGCGAGACGTCGGCCGAGCCCGGCAGTTCGTCGCTCCCGAGATACCAGCTCCAGCTGCGCACGGCGTTGGGCCGGTTCCACAGCGGCGTGTCGGTGAACTCGACCATGGACGGTGTGTCGAGTCGGTCGTCGAGCTCGGGGATCTCGAGCAGCTGGAAGCACAGGGACGGTCCGCCCCGGTCACGGGCCAGCAGCGCCGTCGCCGCGGCGAGTCCGCCGCCCGCGCTCTGCCCGGAGATCGCGATCCGATCGGCGTCGACGCCGAGCTCGGCCGCGTTGGCGGCGAACCACACGAGCGCCGCGTAACAGTCCTCGACCCCGGCGGGGAACGGATCCTCCGGCGCGAGTCGGTACTCGACCGACACCACGACCGCGGGGAAGTCCGCCGCGATCTGGTCGCAGAGGGCGTCCGTCATGTCGATCGACCCGAGGATGAACCCGCCGCCGTGGATCTGGAGCAGACCCGGTATCGCCGCGGCGGGCGCCTCGGCCGGACGGTAGATCCGCACGAGCACGTCCGGATCGCCGTCGCGTCCCGGGATGTGGCGATCTTCGCGGACGACATCGTCTCGCGGCTCGACGGCGACGCTCCACGACGCGCCCTCCGCACGCCACGCGTCCATCTCCTCCGGTTCCGGCCAGTCCATGGACGTCGGCAGGAGCGGAAGCATCTCCGCGAACTCAGGGTCGAAGGCGCGCTCGGTCATGGCGCGCGACGGTAGTCAGGCGGCCCGTGCTCGGGCCAAAGGCCGGCTCAGCTGAAGGACTGGCCGCAACCGCAGGTGCGCTGGGCGTTGGGGTTGTCGATGGCGAACCCCGCGTCCTGGAGACCGTCCTTGTAGTCGAGGGTTGCGCCCTCGAGCAGCTGGGCGGACGACGGATCCACGACGACCTCGATCGCGCCGAAGGACTTCGTCATGTCGTCCGCAGCGCGGTCGGTGTCGAAGTACATCTCGTAGGAGAAGCCGGAACACCCGCCAGGACGCACGGCAACACGAAGGGCGAGGCCCTCTTCACCTTCGGCGGTGATGAGCTCGTCGACCTTGCTTACTGCGTTCTCGGTGAGGGTGATCATCGGTGGGTCTCCTCGAAGGGGTCTGATCCGTCGAATGTCAGTGTACCCGTCGGTATTCCCGAGACGCATCTGAAGGTCGACGCGCCGGGCCACCGGTACCCTGGATCCCGTGGCCGATCCCCTACTTCCCACATCCGATGACGTCATCGGCCTGCTGCGCGGCGTGATCGACCCCGAGCTCGGCAGCGACATCGTCGAACTCGGGATGGCCAAGGGTGCGACCGTCACCGACGACGGACACATCGCCCTGGAGATCGCGCTGACCACCAGCGGATGCCCGCTTCGAGCCCAGATCCAGAAGGACATTCGCAGCCGTCTCACCAGCCTTCCGGGTGTCACCCGCGTCACCATTTCGTGGGGCGAGCTCACGCAGGACGAACGGGCCGAGGTGATGTCGAAGGCCCGCTTCAACGTGAGTCAGGACGCGCCCGACACCGCGGTGCCGCCCACCACGAAGGTGATCATGATCGCCTCCGGCAAGGGCGGTGTGGGCAAGTCCTCGATCACCACCAACCTCGCCGCCGCGCTCGCCGAGCAGGGCTATGCCGTCGGCGTGATGGACGCCGACATCTGGGGCTTCTCGGTTCCCCGCATGCTCGGCGTCGAGGGCGATCTTCTCGCGATGGAGGGCAAGATCCGCCCCCTCGTGCGGGAGATCGGTTCCGGCCGTCTCGAGGTCGTGTCGATGGGCTTCCTCGTCGACCAGCAGGATTCCGCCCTGATGTGGCGCGGGCTCATGCTGAACCGGGCGGTCCAGCACTTCTGCCAGGACGTCGCCTGGTCCGACGACCTCGACTATCTCCTGATCGACATGCCACCGGGCACGGGCGACGTCCAGATGGGCCTCGCGAAGATGCTCCCGCGGGCCGAGATGATCATCGTCACCACACCCGCCGGCAACGCCCAGAAGGTCGCGGCACGGGTGGCCGACATGGGCCGAAAGAACTATCTCCGCATCGTCGGCGTGATCGAGAACATGAGCGAGTTCGTGGCGCCGGACGGCAGCCGCCATGCCCTGTTCGGGTCCGGTGGCGGCGAGGCACTCGCGACCGATGTGGGCGTCCCGCTGCTCGGACGAGTCCCCATCGAGCCGGGCGTCAGCGAGGGCGGCGACATCGGTGAACCCGCCGTGCTCGGTGACGGCCCGGCCGCCGAGGCGCTACGGGCGATTGCGACGGCCATCGCCGAAGAACACATCCCGCCCGTCGAGATGGCCGGGTGCAGTGCCCGGATGCTGGATGCGGCCATGGCCGCACTCGACGAGATGGACGCGGTCGACGACGATCACGTGGCCTGATTCGCAGCCTCAATTCGGCACCCCGCGATGCCGATTGAACAGTGTGAGGATGCAGGCAGGACTGGCGACATGACGGCGTGGAACCGCCGAGTCGCTGCTGCCACGCGGGTACGCGAGGTCGGCGACCCCGATGCAATCGAGGACCGCCTCCGCGCCCTCGGGCTACCCACCGGCATGCATCCGGACGACATCGTCGGCGTCGCCACACTCCTGCGCATCGCCGAGTCGCGAGGCACGGGATTCGGCACGACGCTGCTCGCCCGCGTCGCCGACACGGACGGCTCGACCCGTGAGGTCAAGATCGTCATCCTCGGCAACGAGGGCGGTGCCACGACCCTGTGCGGCGACGCGGTCGCCGAGATCCACATCGACCAACTGACCGGACTTCCTCGCCGCGAGTACGCGATGGCGGCGATCGACGAGGCACTCCAGGCCTCGCTCACGGGTGAAGCGAGCGTCGCCGTCTTCTCGATCGACATCGACCGGTTCAAGACGGTCAACGACAGCCGCGGCTTCCGCGACGGCGACGAGGCGTTGATCGCGCTCGCCCGGGCCCTGGAGCAGCACCTTCGACCCGACGACACCCTTACCCGGATCGGCGGCGACGAGTTCACGGTCATCTGCCCCGAGATCTTCGGAGTCGCCGAGGCGATGACGGTCGCCGAACGCTTTCGGGCCTGTTGTTCCGAAGCGACGATCGACAGCCCGCTCGCCGGCCTGACCGTCTCCGTCGGCGTGAGCCTCGGCCGCGCCGATCGCAACGCCGAAGCGATGATGCGCGACGCCGAGACCGCGCTCTACCAGGCCAAGGGCCTCGGTCGTGACCGCTGTGAGGTCTTCGACGACGAACTCCGCACGAAGGCCGAACGCCGCATCACCGTCGACCAGCAGCTCCGCGGTGCGCTGGACGGCGACGGAATCCAGGTCCACTACCAGCCGATCATCGAGACCTCGACCCGGCGCATCGTCGGTGTCGAGGCG
>BQJV01000376.1 GCA_021604885.1 Acidimicrobiales bacterium | reverse complement strand
CTCGGTCGATTCGACGCCGGGGGCGGGTGCCCGAGTGCACCTGCGGGTGCCGCGTCGGCGCGTGTGACCGTCGCGTCCGCTCCCCACGGGCCAAACTGACGACGTGCCGCTTTCCCGACCCCGACTGCAGATTCGCCTCGGCGCGATCGCCGCGAACTACCGCACCATCGTTGCGCATGCGTCGGGCGCTGCCGTCGGTGCGGCCGTGAAGGCGGACGCCTACGGGCTGGGCGTGGAGCCGGTCGCGCAACGATTGCACGCAGAGGGGTGCCGGTCGTTCTTCGTCGCCAGTGTCGAGGAAGGGATCGAACTCCGCCAGGTGCTGCCCGACGTCGAGATCGCCGTCTTCAACGGCGTGCTCGCGGGTACGGCTGCGGACCTGATCCATCACGATCTCGTGCCGCTCGTCATCAGCGCCGAGCAGCTGGACTCCTGGCGTCTCGCCGCGTCCGCGCGAGACGACGCGCTGCCCGTCGGGCTCCACATCGACACCGGGATCAACCGAACGGGCCTGCAGGTAGAGGACGCGCGGGGGATCGCCACCGCATCGGATGTGTTCGCCGGGCTCGACGTGCGCCATGTGCTGAGCCACCTGGCGTCGGCGGACGACCCCGGCAGCGGCCAGCCCGAGCAGCAATTGGCCCGCTTCCTCGACGTGCGCGCGGCGCTGCCGCAGGGCCGGGCGTCCATCGCCAACTCGGCCGGCACGTTTCGGCACAGCGACTTCCACCTCGATCTCGTGCGCCCGGGGATCGCCCTGTACGGCGGGGCGCCGACTGCGGGTGTCGCGTCGCCGGTCCGGACGGTTGTCACGCTCGAGGCGCCGTTGCTCCAGATCCGCGAGGTGGGGCCCGGCGACCAGGTCGGCTACGGCGCCACCTACACGGTCACGAAACCCGAGCGTCATGCCGTCGTGCCGGTCGGCTACGCGGATGGGTATCTGCGCGCGGCGTCCAACCGCGGCGCCATGGCGATCGGTGGACACCGAGCCCCGATCGTCGGCCGGGTGTCCATGGACCTCACGGTGCTCGACGTCACCGACGTGCCCCGCGATGCCCTCGACGCCGGCGTTGCGGACGTGATCGGCGATGACCGGTCGGTCGATGACGTCGCGGCCGATGCGGGCACCATCTCCTACGAGATCCTCACGTCGCTGGGCCGACGATACGAGCGCGTCTACATCGATTGACGGCGTCTCGGCAGACCACCGCGCCGTGTCCGAGAGTGCGATAGACAGCCGGAATGCAGACGCAATTACTCATCGGTGGCCAGTGGCGCGACGGAGCCGAGGGTGAACGCATCGTCGTGCTCGACCCGGCCACGGGCGAGGAGATCACGACCGTCGCGGCCGGCACGCCCGCGGACGCGACCGCTGCGGTCGAGGCCGCGGACCGGGCTCAGTCGTCATGGGCGGCGACCGCTCCGCGGGAGCGGGCCGAGATCCTGCGGCGCTGCTGGGAGACGCTGATCGCGCACACGGACGAACTCGCGGACCTCATCACGCGCGAGCACGGCAAGCCCACCGCGGACGCCAAGGGCGAGATCGCGTACGCCGCGGAGTTCTTCCGGTGGAACAGCGAGGAGACCGTACGCATCCACGGCTCCCTGAGCACGGCCCCGGGTGGCGCCAACCGGATCATCGTGCGCCACCCGCCGGTCGGCGTGGTCGTCATGGTGACGCCGTGGAACTTTCCGGCCGCGATGATCACGCGCAAGGTCGCGCCCGCGCTTGGTGCCGGCAATGCCGTCGTCATCAAGCCGCCGAAGGAGACCCCGCTCACTGCGCTCCGGATTGCCGAGCTGCTGCACGAGGCGGGTGTGCCCGACGGTGTGGTGAACGTCGTGCCGACCTCGGACTCGGGGAACTGGTTCGACGCGGCGACCGAACACCGGGCGACCCGGATGGTCTCGTTCACCGGCTCGACGGAGGTCGGGCGGGTCCTGTTGCGTCGTTGTGCGGACCGGGTGTTGAAGGTGGCGATGGAACTCGGCGGCAATGCGCCGTTCATCGTGTTCGACGACGCCGACCTCGACGCCGCAGTCGAGGGCGCGATCGTGGCGAAGATGCGACACAGCGCCGAGACCTGCACGGCGGCGAATCGGTTCTTCGTGGAAGCCGGCGTGTCCGACGCATTCACCGAGAAGCTCGCGGCCGCGATGGGGGAGTTGAAGGTCGGCAACGGCTTCGATGCGGACGTGTCGTGCGGTCCGATGATCAATGCTGCGGCGATCGACTCGATCGGCTCCCTCGTCACCGCCGCGGTCGACGCCGGCGCCTCGGTGGCGGTCGGCGGGAACATGGTCGACGGCCCGGGCTACTTCTACGAACCGACGGTGCTCCGCGGGGTCGATCCGACCGCGCCGATCACCCGGGAGGAGATTTTCGGCCCGGTCGCCCCCGTCATCCCGTTCGCCGATCACGACGCGATGCTCGCCCATGCCAACGACACGGAGATGGGTCTCGCCGCCTACGTCTACACGCAGGACCTCGCCAAAGGCATGCGCACCGCGGAGGCGCTGGAGTCGGGCATGGTCGGTCTGAACCGCGGCGCCATGTCCGATCCGGCCGCTCCCTTCGGGGGAATGAAGCAGTCCGGGCTCGGGCGGGAGGGCGCGAGCGAGGGCATCTACGAGTTCTGCGAGACGCAGTACATCGCCGCCAGCTGGTGACGGCGGACGGATTCAGACACCGCGGCCCGGGGTCGAGGCACCGAACTCGGCGATCGCGGCGTCGAGATCGAGTGGAGCGGTCATCGCTGCGTCGTCCGTGGCCCGGTCGGCCGGCACCTCCCACATGATCTCGAACTCGATGCCGTCGGGGTCCTGCGCGTAGAGCGAGCGGCTGACACCGTGGTCGCTCTCGCCGACGAGTGCGCCGAGTTCGGAGAGTCGGGCGCGGGCAGCCACGAGTTCATCGAGCGTCGCCACCTCCCAGGCCAGGTGGTAGAGGCCGATCCCGCGCGGAGGTCGCGGCGTGCCGTCCGCGGCGCGGAACAGTCCGAGATCGTGGTCAGTCGCGCTCCCGGGCGAGGTCATGAAGACCGCTTCGCCCAGGTCGTTCTTCACGACGAGACCCAGTGCGGCGCGGTAGAACGCCGCGGACGCGGCGGGGTCGCTGACCCAGAGCACGGCGTGGCGGAGTCCGAGGGTCGGGGCGAAGTCGTCCATGCCGACCACAACCGTCGGGCGTGCGGCTTTGTTCCCGCTCATGCGATGCGCACCGGGCAGTACCGTGCCGATGGTGACCACACTCGTGATGCAACTGCACGACCTTCCGACCGGCCAGGGCATCGCCGTGTTCGGTGCGGTGCAGATCCGGCGGGCCGTCGAGCAGATCACCCCCATGCGCGGTTCCCGCATGGAGCTCACCGCCGAGTTCGAGACCGTCCGTGACGAGCGTGGGGTCGACTTCCGCGGGCCGTACGTGCAGGGCCGGCGCGGCGAGCGCTTCGTCTACATCTCCTGGGGACTCGGTGACGACCCCGAGGAGTTCCACATGTACCGGCGAGCGAAGATCATGCTCGACGAGATCCCGGCATCGCTGCTGTGCGAGCCGACGGTCGTCGCATCGATCGCGGGGACGAGCGGGGACGGCGGTCCGGTGTGCGCCAGAGTGCGCGCCGAACACGTCGAGTGGACCGCCGGTTGACTCAGACTCGTGTGGGGGTCTTCACCCGCGTGACGACCGGGTAGAGCGCAGCGGCCACCAGGGCGAGCGCGCTGACCCCGGCCCAGTGGCTGAGTGAGTGGAAGCTGCTGGCGGCGACGATGACTCCCGAGGCGAGGCCGGCGCTCGCGCCGGAAGCGATCATCGTGAAGTCGGCGGCACCCTGCACCGCGGCGCGTTCGCGAGCGGGGAACGCGCCGGTGAGCAGGGCGCTGCCGGAGATCATGGCGAACGACCAGCCGAGGCCGATGAGCAACAGGCCGATGAAGACCCCGGCGCTGTCCTCCGGGTCGGTGTGGGACGCCAGTTCGGCGCCGACGAACAGGGTGATGCCGGCCGTCGCGACGATGAGGCCGCTCGGGA
>BQJV01000375.1 GCA_021604885.1 Acidimicrobiales bacterium | reverse complement strand
CGACCGCATCGCCGAGACCCAGAAGATCGCCGACAAGACGGCCCGCCAGGACGCCGAGGGCGAACTCAAGGACGCCCTCGTCGCCGAGCTCGAGGGTCAGTTCGCCGACAACGACGATGCCGTGTCGCAGATCAAGAACGCGATCCGCTCCGTCACCAAGGCGGTCGTGCGCAAGCGCATCGTCGAGGAAGGCATCCGCATCGACGGTCGCAAGACCAACGAGCTCCGTCACGTGTCGAGCGAGGTCGGGGTCATCCCGACGGCGCACGGCTCCGGCCTCTTCCAGCGCGGCGAGACTCAGGTCCTCAACTTCACGACGCTCGGCATGGGCCGCAGCGACATGATGATCGACGACCTCTCGCCGACCGACAAGAAGCGCTACTTCCACCACTACAACTTCCCGCCCTTCTCGACGGGTGAGACCGGCTTCATGCGCGGTCCCAAGCGTCGCGAGATCGGCCACGGTGCGCTCGCCGAGCGTGCGGTGTTCCCGGTGGTCCCGAGCTTCGAAGAGTGGCCCTACACGGTCCGTACCGTCTCTGAGGTCATGGCCTCCAACGGTTCGTCCTCGATGGGTTCGGTCTGCGGATCGACCCTTTCCCTGATGGACGCCGGCGTGCCGATCAAGGCTCCCGTCGCCGGTATCGCCATGGGCCTCGTCCATGCCGAAGGTGAATACGTCACCCTCACCGACATCCTCGGTGCGGAGGACGCGTTCGGCGACATGGACTTCAAGGTCGCCGGCACCACCGACTTCGTCACGGCGCTCCAGCTCGACACGAAGATCTCCGGTATCCCGGCCAACGTGCTCGCCGGTGCGCTCGCGCAGGCCAAGGAAGCCCGCCTCGACATTCTCGACGTCATGGCCGAGGCCATCGCCGAGCCCCGTCCCGAGGTCCGCGACACCGCTCCGAAGATCGAGAGCTTCGAGATTCCGATCGACAAGATCGGCGAGGTCATCGGCCCCAAGGGCAAGGTCATCAACACCATCCAGCAGGAGACCGGCGCCGACATCTCCGTCGACGACGACGGCATGGTCGGCATCGTGGCCATCGCCAGCACCGACAACGCGAAGGTCGCCGAGGCGAAGCGTCAGATCGAGTTGATCCTCGATCCGCCGACCGCCGAGGTCGGTGCCACGTACCAGGGTCGTGTCGTGAACATCACCAAGTTCGGTGCGTTCGTGAACATCCTCCCGGGCCGTGATGGTCTCCTCCACATCTCGAAGATCGGTGGCGGCAAGCGCATCGATCGTGTCGAGGACGTGCTGGAGCTCGGCCAGGAAGTGGCCGTCACCGTCGAGGACGTCGATCCCAACGGCAAGATCAGCCTCAAGCCCGAGGGTGCGCCCGACTCCGACAAGAAGTCGGGTGGCGGTCGTGACCGTGACCGTGGCGATCGCAACGACCGCGGTGACCGCGATCGTGGTCCCCGTCGCGAGCGTGACGACAACGGCGACGACTCGCCCGCGTCGGACGAGGGCGATGCCGAGACCGTCTCCTTCGAGGAGGCGTTCGACGCCGAGCTCAGCGAGGAGTTCGGCGACCTCGGTCCCGAGGCCCCGCGTCGCGGTGGCGGCGGTGGCGGTCGTGGCCGAGGCCGCGGCGGCCGCGGTCGACGCTGACCCACCTCACCATGTTCTGTGACCTCTTGGCGCGCGACAGTCGTGTCTGAGAGGTCACAGAAAGCCGGGGCGTGCCGGTGATCCGTCGGTCCTATGACCGGCTGGTCCCGGAGCTCTGGCGTCAACGCGTCCATCTCGCCCGCGGAGGCACGGACGTCTTTCTTCCGTGCTTCCGCGAGACGGGATCGATCCAGATCCACGTGCCGAAGGCCGCGGGAACGAGTCTCAGCCATGCGCTGTACGGCGGCAACGTCGGCCATCGCACGGCGCTCGACTACCACCGGATCTCCGCTCGCCACTTCCGGACGTATTTCCGGTTCGGTTTCGTGCGCAACCCCTGGGATCGGGCCGTGTCCGCCTACGAGTTCGCCCGTTCCGGCGGCACGGAGTGGGTGCGTCCCATCCCCGATCCGGTCTACGGGTCCGACACGTTCGCGACCTTCGGCCGTTTCGTCGAGGAGTGGCTGGTGACGGCGCCGCTGACCGAGGTCGATGTCGTCTTTCGTCCCCAGTGGACGTTCCTGTGCGACCCGGACGGCGACCTGTTGGTCGACCATGTCGGGCGGATCGAACGGCTTGCGGACGACCTGCAGGTGGTGGAGTCTGCGCTCGGCCGGACGATTCGGCCCGATCACCTCAATCAGACGGAGCGATCCGTCGACTACCCGGACTACTACACGCCCGAAACGAGAGACATGGTCGCCGAGGTCTACCGCCGAGACATCGAGCTGTTCGACTACGAGTTCGCCCGATGACCACGCCGGACGTCCAACGTGAAACCCGCGTCTCGCGCCTGCCCGGCGGGCTCCGCGTCGCGACCCAGCACGATCCGACGGCTCGCTCGGTCGCGGTCGGCGTGTGGGTGGGCGTGGGCAACCGTGACGAATCACCCGACATCGCCGGCGCGTCGCACTTCCTCGAGCACCTGCTCTTCAAGGGCAGCACCTCCCGCTCGTCGCGCGACATCGCGGAAGGGATCGATGCCGTCGGCGGCGATCTCAACGCCTTCACGTCGAAGGAGTACACCGCCTTCCACGCGCGCACGCCGGCCAAGGATCTCGACTTCGGTCTCGACACCCTGCTCGATGTCGTCGCCGACCCGGGGTTCACCGCCGAGGAGGTCGATGCCGAACGTCAGGTGATCCTCGAGGAGCTCGCCTGGAGCGCCGACACCCCCGACGACGTCGTGCACCAGAACCTCGCGCTCGGACTCTTCCCGGATCATTCACTCGGCTGGGAGGTCCTCGGATCCGTCGAGTCCGTTTCGGCGATCTCGGCTGATGACATCCGAGCGTTCCACGAGCGCTGGTATCGCCGGGCGAACCTCGTCATCGCCGTTGTGGGCGACGTCGATCACGACGACATCTGCGCCCGAGTCGACAACCGTCTCGCCGGCCTCGCCGACGGTGCGGCCCCGGTGCGCGTCGCGCCGACGCAGCCGGTCGTCCCGGAGACGGTCGTGCGCCGTGACATCGAGCAGTCGCACATCACCTTCGGATGGCGGGCGGTCGACCAGTTCGACGACGACCGGTTCGCGCTCGCCGTCGCGAACCAGATGATCGGTGGCGGCTGGTCCAGCCGGCTCTTCCAGGAGGTCCGCGAGAAGCGAGGCATGTCGTACTCGGTCTTCATCCTCGATGGGCAGCTATGTCGACAGCGGGACGTTCTCGATCTACGCCGGGACGCACCCCGAGAGGGTGGCGGAGTTGAGTGACGTGGTCGAGCGCGAGCTCGCCGATCTCGTCGAGAACGGGCCGAGCGAACGCGAGATGGAGGTCGCGAGTGGCGGGTTCGAGGGCGGCACGGTGCTCGCCCTTGAGGACGCCGGCTCTCGCATGACCCAGATCGCGACGAACCTTCTCGTGCGTGACCGTGTCGTGTCGGTTCCGGAGTATCTCGAACGGGTCCGGGCGGTCGCCGCGGACGACGTGCAGCGGGTGCTCACGAAGGTCGTCCGTGGCCCCCAGGTCCGCTCGATCGTGGAGCCGCGCTGATGGACGAGCAGCGCTGGGCGGTCTCTGCCAAGGCAGTGGTGATGGATGCGAGTCGGGTCCTGCTTCTCCAGAACGATCGGGGCGACTGGGAGCTTCCCGGCGGACGGGTCGACGCCGACGACGCGTCCATCGAGTCGGCGCTGGCGCGCGAGGTGGAGGAAGAGGCCGGCTTGGTGGCAGAGGTCGGCAGGGTCTGCCACGCCGAGATCTTCGCCCAGGTGGGTGATGGCCGGCAGGTCATCATCGTCGCCTACGACGCTCGGGTCTCCGCGACCGGTGTGACCATCAGCGACGAGCACGTCGGCGCGGCCTGGGTCGCCCTCGACGCACTCGCGGAGATCGACCTGCCTGCGGTGTACCACCGCGCGATCGAGGCCGCTCCCCGCTCTCAGATGCCGTAGCGCCCGATCGTCTCGGC
>BQJV01000374.1 GCA_021604885.1 Acidimicrobiales bacterium | reverse complement strand
GTGACCCTGAGCGGCCCGACCCTCGCCGAACTGGAGAGCTTCGGCGCGGACCCATTCCTCGAGCTGTGCCGGGCTCTCGAACCCGAACACGTGCTCCTCAACCGAGCCGAGCACCATGCGCTGGAGCTCCGCTCCCGCGACGGCATCGAGGGCGCAGGCACGACGGTGGTGACCAACGGCCGGCGACCGACACTGGTCATCGATCGGACGGGGGCATCCTCCGTCGAGGTGCCGCCGATCGACGACGTGCTGGACCGAACGGGTGTGGGCGACGGCTTCATCGCCGGGTTCCTGCGCTCCCGTCGATCCGGCGCCGACCCCGCCTCCGCCGCCCACGCCGGTCACCGGGTGAGCGCCAGTGTCCTGCGGAACTTCGGCCCGACGTCGGTGGCCCCATGACCATTCAACCGACCGCCCGGGAGGCGATCCGCGACGTGCTCGCCGCGTACTGTCGGGGCATCGACCGGCGAGACCGCAGCCTCGTCACGGCGTGCTTCCATCCCGACGCGACCGATGACCACGGCGCCGGCCCCCGCACGCGTGATGACTTCGTGGCCTGGTGTTTCGACCTGCTCGCGGGCTACGGCTCGACGTTCCACTTCCTCGGACAGTCGACGTTCGATTTCGAGACGAGCGACACGGCTCGCGTCGAGACCTATGGCATCGCCGGCCATCGGACGCCGGGCGGTCCCGACCATCGCAACCTGACGACCGGCTTCCGCTATCTCGATCGGTTCGAGGATCGAGGCGACGGCTGGCGGATCACGTCCCGCCTCGCGATCACCGACTGGTCCCGCGTGGACCGGGAAGGCGACTGGTGGGCCGTACCCGACACGCTGGCGCAGGGGAGTGCCGGACCTGACGACCCGAGTCACCGGCGCTAGCTTGCGCGCATGCGCGCCGCCCTGCTGACCGAAGCCAACGCCCCACTCGAGATCGTCGACGACCTCGACATCGAGGAGCCGCGGGCCGGCGAGGTCCTCGTCGATGTCCGGTTCTGCGGCATCTGCCACTCCGACGTGACCGTGCAGGAAAGCGGCCATGCCATGCCTGCGGTGCTCGGCCATGAGGCGGCCGGCGTCGTCGAGGCAGTCGGTCCCGGCGTGACCCACCTCGCCGTCGGCGATCACGTCATGCTCACCCCCTTGGCACCGTGCGGCCATTGTCCGGCCTGCGCTCGCCACGAGGCGACGGCATGCCCGGACGCCCTCTCGTTCGCGATGAACAGCCGGCCGGACGGGAGCACGCCGTTCAGTCGGGGCGATGCGCCGGTCTTTCGGGGGCTCGGAGTGGGCGGTTGGGCGGAGAAGACCGTCGTGTCGGCCACCGGCGCGGTGAAGCTCCCCGAGGACGTGCCGCTGGAGATCGCGTGTGTCATCGGCTGTGCGATGCAGACGGGCGTCGGTGCGGTGTTCAACAGCGCCGATGTGCGGCGGGGATCGAGCGTGCTCGTCATGGGTCTCGGCGGCATCGGCCAAGCAATCGTGCAGGGTGCCGTGGTGGCCGGGGCCACCGAGATCATCGTGTCGGACCCGGTCGAGGCGCGACGCGAGGTCGCGTCGGCATTCGGCGCAACGGTGCTCGTCGACCCGACGAGCGACGACCTGAACGCCGCGGTGGCCGACGCGACCGGCGGTATGGGTGTGGACTACGCGTTCGACGCCGCGGGGCGCGTCGCCCTCGTCGAGCAGGGCATCGAGAACACCCGCGTCGGCGGCACGACGGTCATGGTCGGTGCGTCGCCGTTCGAGGAGAACGTGACGATCAACGCCGCGGTGCTCTTCATGACCATGCAGAAGCGGCTCATCGGCAGCCTGCTCGGCCATTGCTGGCCGGACCGCGACATTCCGTTGCTCCTGGATCTGTGGCGCAACGGGCGTCTCGATCTGGAGGGCATGGTCAGCCACCGACTGGGTCTGAGCCAGGTCAACGAGGGCATCGCCCGCCTGCACGCCGCCGACGGCATCCGCACGGTGCTCGACCTCAGCGCCTGACCGCGGCCATGAGGGCCGTCACGACATCGCCGATGGGCGGTGCCGGGGTGACCCCGAGCGGCTCGAGGGTGAACGAGACCGGCGTGCCGCTCCGGTTCGGCGCTCCCACGGTGACCGCGAGTTGTCCGACCGCCGGCGCCTCGCCCACGACGATTTCGAGCATGCCGACGTGCGGGTCGACGAACACGACCTCACCGACGGTGTGTCCGGCTTCCGCGAGACGCAGCAGGAGGTCCTCCGCCGGGTCCTCGACGACGAACACCCGGTCAGCGTCCTCGAGATCCGTCGGGATGGGAGCCGGCGTCGGCGTGGCGCGAGCGGGCTCGGCCGGGGGAGCGGGCGCCCGCGGATCGAGGAGGAGCGCCAGCGCCTCGTTGAGCTCGGCTGCGGCGCCGTCGCTGCCGCCCGCGTCCGGATGGGCGCGGCGAATACGGGAGCGATGAGCCGATCGCAGAACGGATTCGTCCGCGGCGGCGGTCACGCCCAGCAGCGTGCGGGCTCGTCCGATGTCCACCGGGCCAGTGTGGCCCAGCGCGGTGGTGCCGTCAGGCTCGCCCGTTGGCTCGCCGCGCGAGCGCGGTGTCGAGCGCCGCGTCCGCTCGAGCTGCGGCAGCCGGGAGACCACCGCTGCGACGACGGACGCTGTAGGCGACGTCGATGTCGAGACCGCATTCCCGCAGGTCACGATGAAGCTCGCGTGCACGGCGGGACAAGGTCAGCGCACCGTCGATCGGGATCGTGATGACCCCGAGTCGACCCGCCGTGATCAGTTCGGCGCGGTCCGTCCAACCGAGATGACGGTCGATGATGGCGAGCACGGCGGCCTCGGTGACGGCCCGCGTGTCCTCGTCGACGTGACGGAGCAACTCGCCGCCGTAGTTGATGACGAGCACGCCCGCGCCGAAGCCCTGCTTCGCCACATGGCGTTCCTCGACCTGGAGGAGCTCTGCCCACCCGCCGCTCGCGACGGGAGTCGTTTGTGCTGATCGTCCGATCGAAAGCATCTGCAATCTCCCTCTGCGTGTGTCTCCGTCGTCCCCATCGGCAGTCCGGTTCCCCGCGGGCAGTGCCGGGCTCCCTTCGTTACGGAACCGTCACCGGATTCCGACGCCGCGTGCGCAAACTCACCACCCTCCGTGGGGTCGGCCCGCAGAACCCTTGGCCCTGCCCTAGCGTCGGACCTCGTGCAGGAGACGATTCGCTTCGTGGGGAGTGGCGGCCACGAGCTCGCTGCCGTCGTTCGCCGCCCGGAGGGCGAGGTCCGCGGCAGCATCCTGATGGCGCACTGCTTCACGTGCTCGAAGGACCTGCACACCACGACGCGCCTCGCCGACGCCCTGGCCGACGCTGGATGGGTGAGCTTTGCCTTCGACTTCACCGGTCTCGGCGGGAGCGATGGCGACTTCGCGGCGACGACCGTCAGCACCAACGTCGGCGACCTTCGGCGTGCCGCGCTCACCATGCTTCAGAACCGGATCGGGCCGTGCATGCTGCTGGGCCACAGCCTCGGCGGCGCGGCTGCGGTGCTCGCGGCCGCCTCCCTCAAGACGGTCGACGGGGTGATCTGCATCGCGTCGCCGGCCGATGTCGGCCACATCCGCCACCTCCTCCCGGCCGACGCGGACGAGCGGGCCGACCGGTTCACCGTGGACGTGGGCGGTCGGGCGTTCAGACTCGATCCAGGTTTCCTCGAGGATCTGGACGCCCACTCGGTCCTGGACGCCGCGGCAGGGCTCGGACGACCGATGCTCGTGGTCGAGGCCGGAGCCGATGCCATCGTCGACCGGGCCCAGACCCGGGCACTGGCCGCCGCCGGAGGAGCGGAGACCGCTGTCGTCGACGGCGCCGACCATCTCTTCACGGGAATCGACCACGCGCGCAAACTCGCGGACATCGTGGTGGAGTGGGCGTCCAGGCACACGACTCGGTAGCGTGTCCCGGTCTTTGACGCGGTTGTTCACACCCGGATGACCGCACCACGAGGCGACGAACAGGAGTATTCGTGAGCGCCGTTCCCTATCTGGCCCTGATCTCGGCGATAGCC
>BQJV01000373.1 GCA_021604885.1 Acidimicrobiales bacterium | reverse complement strand
CTGATCGTCGGCATCCTCGTGTTCGGGGGCGTTGTCGGGGCGGTCGGCGCACCAGCCTGGCCGTCGCACCCGGGCGGCTAGGTGTGTCGATGCTCGACGACGACACCCTTCCGCCGGCGAACTCCAAGGCCTTCGAGAAGTCGCGTCGCCAGGGGTCAGGGCGTTCTTTCGCATCGAGGACTGGGGAGTGGAGAGTTCGTTCGCCCGGGTACGGAGCGAGAACGAGGATCGTTGGTTCGTCGACGGGTCGATGTTTGCCGTCGCAGGTGCAATGCGTGGTCACGCCGGCGGTGCGCTCGCCGCAGAGGTGGCGATCGAGTCACTTGAACGCGGGGCCGCTGAGATCACACCTCTGGGGACTGAGAGACCAGAAGGTTTCGCGCAAGCACGCCATGGTCGTCGTGCGCGAGTGGGACGCGCTGCTCGTCATCGGCCAGCGCACGTTCGTCTACGAGGCAGGTGGCCATGTCTGAAACCGATCGCGCGACCCGGCATCGAGATTCCTTGACGTGCTCCAAGGCTGCTAGACCACAGGGTTGGCTGGTGTGGGCGCGGCATCCCTCTCCACGTCGGCGAGAATGGCCTTCGTACACGCGGAACTGGAGCGTCCATGAGTGATCAGAATCCGGCGCCAGGTTGGTACGAGGATCCCAGCGATCCGACCCAGATCCGATACTGGAACGGTGAGACATGGACGCAGCAGGTTGCGCCCCTCTCGAAGTCGGACGATCCCACGCCGGCCATCCCGACGACCGAGGTATTCGTTGCGGACGGAATCGACGAACAGACCGTTGCGCGCGACACGTCACCCGACGCAGATCCGGCTGAAGGGGACCTCCAGCGCGAAATGGGAATCCACGACGAGCCGCGGAAGAAGCGAATGTGGATCCTCGTGCCGGTCCTGCTCCTCGTACTCGGCGCAGTCGGTGCCTTCCTGCTGCTACGTGATGACGCAGATTCCGATGGCGGTGACGTCGCTGTGCTCGACGACGTAGAGGCGAGCACGACCACAACCACAACCACAACCACAACCACAACCACGACAACAACGACCGAGCCACCGCCGACTGAGCCCGAACCCGATCCGGTAGAAACGGTCGAGGTCGAAGCCGTCAGGGGCATGTCCCTCGTCGATGCCGAGGACCTTCTCGAGGAGGCCGGTCTGGACGTCACGGTGGTCTACCGCGAGAGCAGCGAGTTCACCCCGGGCACGGCTATGCGGACCAACCCGTCGACCGGTTCCGCCGTGGACGTCGGTTCGGAGATCAAGCTCGTCGTCGCGTCCGAGCCAACCTGCAACGACATCGACCGTCCGCTTCCTGCGGTCACGTTCGACGACTACTCGTCCTCGTTCCTGGCCCCGGGTCCGGAGGTGCTCGACGCGATCGCCTGGGCGCAGGACATCGAACTCGCGTCGGGCAACGGCGACGCCAACAACTTCGGTCGATACGACGAATTGACGCGTGAGGTCGCGGCGGTGCTCATCCACCGCTACTTCTGTTCGCCCGAGCCCGACGGACCGCCGCCGCAGGCAGACGTGGACTCGACAGGATCGTTCGCGGACGCGATCGCGTGGGTCACGGAGCGCGGCATCATGGGAGCGCCCGACCGCGACTTCGAGCCGAAGAACCCCACGCTTCGCCAGGTCTGGTACACCGCGCTGTGGCGAGCGTTCGGCAGCCCGGACACCGACTTCGAGATTCCCTACACGGACGTCGCCCCGGGGACCTGGTACGAGGACGGCATACGGTGGGCGAGCGAGGAAGGCATCGTTCCGGTCGTGGGTACGACGTTCGATCGGGAGGGGTGGGTGTTCAAGCAGCAGGCGGTCGTGGATCTCTTCCGTATCGAACAGATTCACTTCGCGGACGACGAGTAGCGATCACCGGTCGTCGGGGTGCGTGTGCGGAAGCTCGCACGTGGTGCCGTGCTCCCAGCCGTCGTAGGTCTGGAGAACCCAGAACCGCGCGAACAGCGCGATCTCGATGGCTTCGAGCCAGAAGACCCGCTGATCCCATTCGATCGACTGGGTCACGCCGATGACGATCGCCGTGCCGGCCATCCCGATCGCCACCCACATGTACTTCCTGCGGAGTGCGGGCTGCGGCACCGGCGGCGGGTCCTCGCCGAGCTTGCGGTAGAGCTTCTCCATGAGTCCGCGCGGCGCCCCGATGTTGACCAGGACGGCACACCAGATGAAGAAGAACATCGCGATCGCAGAGGTGCCGTGGGCCCACTTCTCGAAGTGGTCGCTCCACTGGAAGTACCAGACGACCCCGCCGACGAGCATGAGCACGAGCGCCCCGCCCCCGAGCCGGGCCGCCTTGCTGCCGGTCACGGCCGTCACGAGATCACGCGCCTTCACGTTCAACAGCTCGCGCGTGGAGGGCTTCGCGAAGCCGACCGCGATCGCCAGCACGAGGCCGACGAGAAACGCGGGCACGTTGTTCCGCACGAGCCCGGTGGTCGAGATGATGAACGTCTCGTCCGCCTCGATTCCCTCGTTCGGCACGGTCGTGGGGACGAGCGCGACCACGGGCGCGAGCACGCCGGCGATGTTGAAGAACATGTCCTCGATCGAGTCGCGCCCCTTCAGCGCGATCAGCGAGACGCCGATCGCCACGAGCATCCCGACGAAGATCGAGTGCACCGGCGTGTAGTAGTACGCGCTGATCGAACCGAGCCATCCGGTGCCCCAGATGATCTCGCCCGCCAGCGATGCGCCGAGCGTGAGCACGAGCACCACCATCGCCAACCGGAGGTACCGGTAGGACAGGCTGATGTAGCCGTGCTGACTCTTCGGATAGTTGACCATGGGACCGCCTCCCGTTGTCTGTGACCGCGAACCTAGCCCCGCGCGCGGATGCCCGACCAGGGTCTGGCCAGCCGATACCGTTCGGATCGTGCGGCTGCGACGACTCCTCATCGCCCTCGCGTTCGTGCTCGCGGCGTGCAGTTCCGGCGACGACTCGGCCGATGGGGACACGTCGACGACCTCGATCCCGGCGAGCACGAGCTCCTCGTCGACGACGACGAGCACGACGACCAGCGTCCCGGCCACGAGCAGTTCGACCACCGCCCCGTCCACCACGACGACCACGACGACGACAACCACCACGCTTGCCCCGTTCCCGGACACCGGGTTGGCTGCCCCGGGCACCCGCACCCTGTGGTCCGGCGTGATCGACGGCGACATCGAGTTCTCGCTGTGGCTCGCCCAGCAGGGCACCCACCTGCGCGGCGAGCTCACCTACACGAGCGTGGGGGACCCGATCACGATCGTCGGGCTGGTTCGCGACGACGGCCTGGTCGTGCTCCACGAGTTCGATCCGACCGGCAACATCACGGGCACGCTCGGCTTCGACCACGCGGCCGGCGAGACGGACATCACCGACGGATTCTGGAACGAGCTGTCGCTGTCGCTCACCTACGCCGGGTCGGGCGACCTGCCGTACTTCTTCGATCCGCTCGTGCGGCCGGGCGACTACCGGTTCCAGTTCGCGCCGTTCGACGAGGACGACGAGCGGTGTTGCGCCGCGGCGGGCCTGCTCCGAATCAGCGACGTGAACGAGAGCGACGTCACCGTGGAGTTCAACAACCATCGCGGCGTACCCGGTTACAACATCGCGTACGTCGAACCGGTCGTCGTGCCCCTCGAGGACAATCGGGCGTTCTACGAACGGGTCGACGAGTTCGACGACTGTGCGTTCGAGATCGTCGTGTTCGACGGCTTCGCGTACGTCGACCATGTCGATGACCGCTGGGAGTGCGGCTTCGGCAACGGCGCGACGGTGACCGGCGTCTACGTGCTGGAGGGCCGTTTCCCCTGACGGCACGGCCGTCCCCGAACAATTCTCCGAAAAAGTCTCAGACATCGTGGCGCGCGGCGTCTCCTCCTCACACCCCCAACGAGGAGACCCCGAGATGTCCACCCCCACCACATCCCTGCGAGCAACCCACGTCGGCTTCATCGTCGTGCTGTTCCTGTTGCTCACCGCCTGTCGACCCGGCACCGCCGACGACACGCAGCCGACGCCCGCCGAG
>BQJV01000372.1 GCA_021604885.1 Acidimicrobiales bacterium | reverse complement strand
CGGCGGCCCGATCACGCGCCGCGTGGATCGCATCGATCAGAACACCCTCGTGGTTGGACTGCACGTGTTCGAGCTCGAGCCCGTGTCCGGCCGCCGTCGAGGTCGCCGTCGCGACATGATCGTCGAGCGACGCGGTGCCGTAGACGTCCGGCTCGCGTGCGCCGAGCAGGTTGAGGTTCGGGCCCGAGAGGAGCAAGAGCACGGGTTTGGTCATCGGATCGCCTCCATCGCGTCGGCCAGCACGTCACGGTCGATACCGACGACGGCTTCCACACCATTGTCGCCGTCGAGGACCAGCGTGATGCCGTCGATCGCCTTCTTGTCGCGGCTGAACAGGTCCAGCAGTTCGCCCGGGTCCAGCGCGTCGGGCAGCCGGAACGGCAGATCGTAGGCGGACAGCACCCGCCGATGCTCCGCCACGCGGGCATCGTCGATCCGGTCGAGTCGGCGCGCGACCTCGGCCGCGTACGCGATGCCGACGGCCACCGCCTCGCCGTGACGGAGGTGGTACTCCCCCGCTGTCTCGATCGCATGGGCCAGCGTGTGGCCGTAGTTGAGGATGGCCCGTCGCCCGCCCTCGCGCTCGTCGGCGGCCACGACGTCGGCCTTGATCTGCACGCAGGCGGCGACCCGTTCGTCGAGATCGAGCTGGTCGAGCGCTCCGCCACCGAGGAAGTGGTACTTGGCCACCTCACCCATGCCGCTCTGGTACTCCGGCGGGGGAAGCGTGGCGAGGGTGTCGGTGTCGCAGAGCACGGCGGACGGCTGCCAGAACGCACCGACGAGGTTTTTCCCCTCGGGCAGATTCACCCCGGTCTTGCCCCCGATGGCGGCGTCGACCTGGCCGAGGAGCGTTGTCGAGACGCTCACGAAGCGGATGCCCCGGTGGTAGACGGACGCGATGAACCCGGCGAGATCCGTGACGACGCCGCCGCCGATGCCGACGATGACGTGGCTGCGCGTGTAGCCGGCTCTCGCCATCCGTCGGCAGACATCCTCGACGACCGCGAGCGATTTCGCCGACTCGCCGTCCGGCACCTCGATCACCTCGTGCTCGATGCCCGGGTCGACTCGCCATGGAATCCCGGCCTGGGTGATCACCGCAGCCCGCGTCGCGCCCGCGGGAATCATCTCGGGCAGCAGTTCGCGGGCACCGGCGCCGACATGGACCGGATAGCTGCGATCCGCGAGCGGCACCTCGATCGTGATGGTCATGCCGAGACCCCTTCCAGCGCCGCGATGATCGCATCCACACAGTCCGCGTGGCGCATCTCGGAGGTGTCCACCCGCAGGTCGGCCACCTCGAGATAGCCGCCGGCGCGCGCGGCCACCTTCTCCTGCAGCGTCGTGCGGATGTCGTCGCCCAACAGCGGGCGGCCCCGTCCCGACCCCACGCGCTTGACCAGCGCATCGATCGAACCGTCGAGCCAGACCACGAGCGCCGGCGACTCGGCGAGCAGTCGCCGGTTCTCGTCGGTCACGACGATGCCGCCGCCCGTGGAGACGACGGCATGCGCGTCGAGCGCGGTACGCAGTTCGGCGGTCTCCAGCTCGCGGAACGCAGCCTCACCCCGGGTGTCGAAGATCTCCTGGATGGACGAGCCGTTGCGTCGCTCGACCAGATCATCGGTGTCGACATGGCGGAGCCGCAGACGCTGCGCCAGGGCGCGGCCGACCGTCGACTTCCCCGACCCCATCGGGCCGACGAGCACAACGCTGCGGGTGTCCACGAACCGCGAGGCTACCGGCGCGCCACCCCACCGCCGGGACCGTTTCCCATCGGCGGCCGGAGCCGGCGACTACACGGAGGAGACGAAGGACTCCGCGAACAGCACGACGACGATGGTGCCGACGGCGAGTGCCGGACCGAACGGCATCGACTGTGACAGCAGACGGGTCGGTTGACCGTCCTCGGCCTGCGGGTCCGGCACCACATCGCGCTTCGTCACCCGGCGGACGACGGCGAGCAGGAGCCCGCCGAACGCTCCGATGCCGCAGGAGACCAGCAGCCCGTAGAAGATCAGCTGGAACACCGCGATCCAATCCGTCCAGGACGACCCGGCGGCCCATCCCAGATGGAGGCCGAGAAGCAGGGCGAGTTTGACGTCGCCGAACCCCATGCCCCGCGGCGAGATGAGGTGGAGGACGAGCAGGAAGCCGCCGTACAGGGCCATGCCGGCGAGCGCCCGCACGATCGACTGCGGATGGTCGATCCCGAACCCGGCGACGACCACGGCGATGATCGACAGTCCGAGCGAGGGGAACACCAGCCGGTCCGGCAGGCGGTACACGTACATGTCGATGGTCGACAGGGCCACGAGGGCCGTGACCAGGATCAGGGGCGGCAGCAGGCGCCAGTCCCACCCGAACCGGGCGGCGACGGCCACCCACAGACCCGTCGTGACGACCTCGACCCACGGATACGCGGGGGTGATCCGGTCACTGCAGTGACGGCACCGTCCGCGCCGGGCCAGCCAGCCGAGCACGGGGATGGTGTCGCCGACGGCCAGGTCGTGCTCGCAGAACGGGCAACGCGATCGCAGCGTCAGCGGCGTGGCGTCCGGGATCCGATCGACGAGCATCGTCGCGAAACCCCCGGCCACGAGCCCGATCGGCACGGCGAGGATGATGACCACGAGGTCCATGATCTGTGGACCCTAGGGCCCGTCGCTCAGGAGTCGACGGAACCCAGGAACTTGAGCAGCAGGCCGCGGTTGACGCTGTCGTCCTCGGCTTCCACCGCGGCCAGCGCGGCATCGCGCTCGGCGTCGGTGGTGGCCTTCGCCGCAGCGGCAACGGCCTTGGCGGCCTTCGGGCTCAGGTTCGCGAGCTGGCGGGCCATCTCGGCCGGGTCGAGCTCGTCGTCGGCGTCCGCCGGGCCGGGAGCGCCGGCGAAGATGTCCTCACCGGTCGAGCCCGAATCGAGCTCGTCGATCGACTCCTCGCTCGAGGCCAGGGCGGCGAGCGACGGCTCCGTGCTCTCGGCGGTCGCATCCTCGTCGTCGGCGTCGCCGAACTGGGGGGCGTCGTCCATGGCGTCGAGCTCGTGCAGGAGCGCCTCGGGCTCGCCGGGCGTCTCGTCGGCGAACACGCCGGGTTCGGCGCTCTCGTCGTCCGAATCGTCGGCGGCAGCCTCATAGGTGGACTCTTCGAAGACCTGCTCGGACTCGGCGACGGGCTTCGGCTCGAACGAGGTGGCCGCGGGGAGACCGGCCGGCTCGTCGATGAACTCGGCGAGACCGAGTTCGAGGAGTTCCTTCACGAGACGACAGGCGTCGATCTCGTTCAGCTCGAGACCCTCGGCGACCGCGCCGACCTGGGCACCCGAGCCGATGGTGGCGATGCCACCCCAGCGGGCCTGGTCGACCATCACGTCGGGGCCGTCGAGCGAGGGTCGCAGACCGACCCACACGTCGAGGGAGGGAATGACCTCCTCGATCGCACGCCATTCGACGAGCATGTTCTCGGCCGCGCCGAGAATCGGTTCCATGGCCTCGGCGCCCGAGGCGTTGGGGGCGACGGCGTCGGCCTCGAAGGTGAACGAGCCGGCGGCGAATCGGAGGAGTCCGAAGACGACCTCCGCGGCGGTCGGCTCCTGGGTGACGGCAGAGGCGAGCTCGGCCGCAACGACCTCGCCCGAGTCGACCCAGACGCTGCCGGAACCACGGTCGCCCGTGATCCGCAGTCGGCCCGTCTTCGCAGTGGATGCGAGCAGTCGAAGTACGTCAGGAAGAGCAAAGGTGTCGAGTGTGCCCGAGAGCGCCACGGTGACCTCCGAAAGTGGTGCGAACACCTGACCATCGGCACGGGGAACGTGGGAGATGAGGACTACGCGAATTTGTTCGCGATCGACTCGCGCATCGCCGAAACCGGCGCGTCCGTGCCGGTCCATAGCGTGAACGCCTCGGCCGCTTGGTGCACGAGCATCGACAATCCGTTGTGCGCTTCGATGCCTGCCTGCCGAGCGGCGGCCAGCCAGGCGGTCTGGAGCGGGGTGTAGATCAGATCGACCACGATCTGGCCGCCGTGGAGCAGCGCCGGGTCACACGG
>BQJV01000371.1 GCA_021604885.1 Acidimicrobiales bacterium | reverse complement strand
CTCGTTCTTCATCCAGAACACGTCCGCCCTGCTCCTCGGGCCCGGCGCGAAGCGCTATCCGCAACTGCCGATGTGGATGACGGACCGGTACGGGCCCACATGGCTACGTATCGAAGGCCAGAAGATCCTCGTGGTCGTCGTTGCCGCCGCGGCGATGGCCGGGCTCTGGTATCTGGTCGAGCGGACCAAGACCGGCAAGGCGATGCGCGCGGTCGCGGAGGACAAGGAGATCGCCTCCCTGATGGGCATCGACGTGGACCGCACGATCGTGACCACGTTCGCGATCGGCGGTGCCATGGCCGGTATCGCCGGCATCCTCTGGGGAATCCTGTTCGGCTCGGTCACCGAATTCACCGGCTTCCTGCCCGGCATCAAGGCGTTCAGCGCGGCGGTGGTCGGCGGCATCGGGAACCTCGGCGGCGCCATGGCCGGCGGGTTGACCCTTGGTGGTTCCGAGTCGCTCGCGCCGCAGCTCATTCTCGAGCCGCTCGGTGTCTCGGGCCATACCCAGCTCAAGGACGCAGTGGCGTTCCTCGTGCTGATCTACGTTCTTCTCGTCAGGCCCACCGGCCTGTTCGGTGAGCGCCTCTCTGCGGAGGATCGGGCATGAACGACGCACCGCACCTCAGTCCGGCTCGACCGGCGTTCGACCAGGACTGGCGCAAGATCGTCAACTACGGGCTCGTCCTCGGCCTCGCCCTCGTCTTCATCTCGTTGACCGGCATGCCGGACGGGCTCAACAGCCGCGTGATCGTCGAACCCTGGTTGTCGATGGGGTACCTCTCGCTTCTGTGGGTGCCTCTTGCGGTCGGCTTCGCCGTCACCTACGAGCCGGTGCTCGAGGGAATGGCGCAACACAAGCACGGTGCGCGCGAGCTCGTCGCCGGCACCGCCGTCGGCCTGATCGGCGGGCTGTGTCTGGCGCTGCTGGTCTATCTCCTCGACAGTCGCGACCTCAGCGATCCGCTGGTCAACTGGAACCAGGCGCTTCTGGACTTCCTCACCCGTGACGGAAGCGTCACCGACGGCGTGGTGCTCTGGATCGCGGCGTCGACAGTCCTCGGGTTCCTCGGCGGCTTGATGCGCCTGCTCCCGTCACTTGCTCTGCGAGTCGTCCGCGCCGTACTCGTCACCGTGATCGGCGCAGCCGCGGTGGAGTCCCTGATCGACGACCTCAGCGAGGAGTTCAAGCTCGAGGGCGTCGTCGAGTGGCTCTACCATCCGCTCGGCGGGCTCGAGCCGAAGGGTGCGATCGCGCTCGCCATCGTCGCCACAGTCTTCGTGCTGTGGCTCGGTCGCCAGGTGAAGAAGGGTACGGCCGTGTTCAACACGGCCCGCGAGACACGGCCCCTCGCCGTCAACTCCGTGTCGGTGGTTACGATCGCGCTCGCCGCGATCATCCTCCCGATGTTCCTCGGTCGGCTCACCAACGACCTGCTGGTCAACGTCGGCTTGTTCGTTCTGCTCGCGCTCGGGCTCAACGTCGTGGTCGGGCTCGCCGGCATTCTCGATCTCGGCTACGTGGCCTTCTACGCGGTCGGTGGCTACACGGTCGCGATTCTGACCTCGCCGACGTCTCCGGGTCTGACGCCCGCGTATCCGTTCTGGCTCGCCATCTTCATCGTCGTCGGCATGGCCACGCTGGCGGGTCTGTTCATCGGTGCGCCGGTCATCCGCATGCGGGGCGACTATCTCGCCATCGTCACGCTCGGATTCGGCGAGATCATCCGGCTCACCGTCCGCTCCGACTGGGCGTCGGGGTTGACGGGAGGGGCGCAGGGGGTGCTCAGCATCCCGGGGCCGGATCTGAACATCGGCGGGTGGACGCTGCCACTCGTCGGCTGGACGTTCCCGAAGCTCGAAGTGGACCTGATGGGGACCAATCCCCAACACATCCTCTATGTCGTGATGTTCTTCGTCGCGATCGCGATCTACGTCAGCTGGCGCCTGGAAAACTCGCGGATCGGCCGTGCCTGGATGGCCGTGCGTGAGGACGAGTCGGTCGCCGAGGCGATGGGCATCAACACGGTCAACGCCAAGCTCCAGGCCTTCGTGACCGGCGCGATTCTCGCCTCCTTCGCGGGTGCCGTCTTCGCCGCCAAGGTCGGGTCGGTCTTCGAATCCAGCTTCAAGATCCTCGTGTCGATCGTCATTCTCGTGATCGTGATCGTCGGCGGCATGGGTCGCATCGCCGGTGTGATCGCCGGGGCGTTCGTGCTCGTCGGCATCCTCGGCGGCCCGAACCAGCCCGGCCTGATGGCCGAGTTCTCCGAGTACAAGCTGCTCATCTACGGCGCCCTCCTGGTCTGGATGATGCTGAAGCGGCCGGAAGGGCTGATCCCGAACGTCCGCCGCAGCCGCGAACTCCACCTGGACGAGTTCCTGCAGGACGCCTGGCTGCGCGATGAGGTCGACCGCGACGAGGCCGAGAGCGAGGCCGAGGTCGAGAACCCCGACGCCTGGGCCCCACCCGACGGCAACGAGGGATTGGCACCGGCATGAGCGGCGAGCGACTCCTCGAGATCAAGAACCTGAGCGTGACGTTCGGCGGTCTCAACGCACTCAGCGACCTCGACTTCCATGTCGACAAGGGTGAGATCGTCTCGGTCATCGGGCCGAACGGCGCGGGCAAGACAACGTTCTTCAACATGATCTCGGGCATGGTCCAGCCGACCGCCGGCAACATCGTCTACCGCGGCGACTCCCTTCTCGGTCTGGACCCCAACCAGGTGACGGCACGCGGAATCGCCCGTACGTTCCAGAACGTCCGCCTCTTCGCCAACATGACCATCCTCGAGAACGTCATGGTGGCGCAGCATTGCCGCACCAAGGTCGGTGTCTTCGGTTCGCTCTTCAACACCGCCTCGTTCCGCCGCGAGGAGGAGGAGATCCGCGAGTACGGCGAGAAGGTGCTCGGGTTCTTCGGGAGCCGTCTCGTCGGGTACCGCCTCGAGCAGACAGCGTCGGTGCTGTCCTACGCCAACCGACGCCGGCTCGAGATCGCCCGCGCCATGGCGACCCGGCCCGAGATCATCCTGCTGGACGAACCTGTCGCCGGTATGAACCCCAAGGAGTCCGAGGAGCTCACATCGCTGATCGGCAAGCTCCGTAGCGAGTGGGGTTTCACGATCGTCATGATCGAGCACGACATGAAGGTGGTGCGCGACGTCTCGGATCGTGTGGTGGTCCTCGACCACGGCGAGACCATCGCCCAGGGGTCCTACGACGAGGTGTCGAACGACCCGGGCGTGATCGAGGCCTACCTCGGCCGCCCGATCGAAGGGAGCGCCTCGTGACCGACCGGAACGGCGCCACGCCGTTGCTGGAGATGCGGGGGATCAACACCCACTACGGCGCGGTCCACATCCTCAAGGACGTCGAACTGGCCATCTATCCGGGCGAGCTCGTGTGTCTGCTCGGAGGCAACGCATCCGGCAAATCGACCACGCTCAAGACGCTGCTCGGCATGGTCACGCCGACCGCCGGCGAGGTCGTGCTCGACGGCGAGGTGGTCAACGGCAAGCCCACGTCGTACCTCGTCGAGCGCGGCGTCACGATGGTCCCGGAGAACCGGCGACTCTTCAAGCGGCTCTCGGTCAAGGAGAACCTCGAACTCGGCGCCTACCTCCGCACGGACCGCGACGGCATCGAGGCTGACCTCGAGCGCGTCTACGAGATGTTCCCCCGGGTCAAGGAGCGCCTCAATCAGAAGTCCGGCACGCTCTCGGGTGGCGAACAGCAGATGGTCGCGATGGGCCGTGCGCTGATGGCGCAGCCACGAGTGCTGCTGATGGACGAGCCGTCGATGGGTCTCGCGCCGGCGTTGGTGCAGACCAACTTCGAGCTGATCCAGCAGATCCACGAGGAAGGCGTCGCCATCTTCATGGTGGAGCAGAACGCCAACATGGCGCTCTCGATCGCGGACCGCGGTTGGGTGCTCCAGACCGGTCGTGTCGTCCTCGACGACACCGCCGACAAGCTCCTCGCCAACCCGGAGCTCCGCGCCAGCTACCTCGGCGAAGGCTGAGGTGAAGCGGGGTCAGACCCCGCTTC
>BQJV01000370.1 GCA_021604885.1 Acidimicrobiales bacterium | reverse complement strand
CGAGGAGCCGGTGTTCCTCTCGCACGGCGACGGTCTCGTGCTCGCCGGGTCCTACAACGACCTCGTGTTCTCCGGCGGTGGACTCGGGTCGTGGGCGGTGTCGTTCGCCGACTTCGACCCGTTCGACACGTCGGATCCGAGCGTCGACTCCGCCGAGGGCCGCGACGAGGCGCTCACCTATGCCAGCGAACATCTCGATGAGCTGCCGAAGGTGGTGGCGGCTCGGGTCGGTCGGCTGTGGAGCGTCTACCGGCCGCTCGCCACGGCGCAGCTGAACACGCAGGAGGGCCGCGAGCCGTGGGCGTCACACCTCGCCATCGGGGCGCTCTATGTGGTGGTGCCGTTGGCCGTGGTCGGCTGGTGGCGCCTGCGGGACCGGTGGCACCGCTGGGTGCTCGGCGTGATGGTGCTGCACGTCACGCTGATGGGTGCCGCGTTCTACGGCACGCCGCGGTTCCGGGTGCCCGCGGAGATCGCCCTCGTCGTCGCAGCGGCGATCGCGATCCACTGGCTGGCTAGCCTCGGGTCATGTCGACCACCGCGCACATCGTCTTCTCCGCCGTCCTGATCCTGACGGTGCTCTTCATCTACTCGCTGGTCCGACAGCGGGTGCTGAAGAGCAAGTACGCCCTGCTCTGGTCGGTCGTCGCCGTCGCCCTGCTGCCGATCGCGGCCGTGCCGAGTCTGGTGGAGGAGGTGTCGGACCTGCTCGGCATCGAGACGCCGTCCAACACGATCCTGCTCGCCGCCGTGTCGCTCCTGTTCATGACGACCGTCCAGCTCACCTACGAGCTGTCCCGAATCGAGGCCCGCACCCAGGACCTCGCCGAGGAGTTCGCCCTCCTCCGCGCCCGCCTCGACCTCAACGAACCCGCGTGAACATGTAGCGGGGGTCAGACCCCCGCTTCAGAAGATGTAGCGGGGGTCAGACCCCCGCTACATGTGCTCGGTGGGCGGTGACGATCAGGCCGTCGGCGGAGTAGGGGCGGCCGAGTCTGCCGAGGAGGCGTTCGGTGCCGGCGACGAGTTTCACGGCGGCGATCTCGAGACGGGAACGGTCACCGCGCTCGCGTACGGAGGGCACGTAGGTGGCGACGTCGGCCGGCTTCCAACCTTCGCGCTGCATCAGCTGGGTCAAGGTGCGCCAGGTGAACATCACGACATGGTCGGGATGGTTGACCTCGATGCGGCGGGTGATGTTGGCGACGACGTTGACGAGGCCGTACGCGTTCGGTGTCGTGACGATCAGCGTGCCGCCCGGCGCGGTGAGTTCGGCCATCGCGGCCAGGAACGGTCCGGGTGCGCCCAGGTGCTCGATCACTTCGCCGGCCAGCACTACGTCGGCCGGCTCGAGCCCCAGCGCCGCGACCGCTTCACGGTCGGTGCAGTCGACCAGATGGGCCTCGTAGCCGGCTTCGACAGCGGCGTCGACGCCCGGCCCGTCGAAGTCGAGCCCCACGAGGCTCGTGGCGACCTCGTCGATGTGGCCGTGGAGCCAGCTGCCGGCCCGGCTCTGCTGCTCGCGGAACCCGGCATCGGCGAAGCCGACGTGGATCACCCGCTTGCCCCGGCATCGCTCGACCAGCCACTCGACCCGATCGACGATCGCCGTCTTGGGCAGCGGATGGGCCATCTCGTCCTGGCCGTACTCCGGGATCTCGGTGCTCATGTGGCCGCCATCTCGAACACGGGCAGATCGTCGCCCAGCGCGCTCACGAGGTCGATCATCCGCCGGTCGGTGTCCTTCACGATCGACACGACGCGATCCTTCATGCCCTTGCGGCCCCACCACATGACCCGGCTGCCGAGCCGCCCGACCTCGGGGAGCAGCCAGCGCTCCTCTCCCGGATCGAAGTCGTAGGGGTGCGAGTAGAGCCACGCATGGTCCGGCGCCTTCTTCGCGGCCCACCGGATCAGCGGCATCGGCGCGACGCGCAGGTAGACGCCGCCGAGCAGCGGCACGTTCGCCGGGCCGACGCCGAAGATCGGCGACGGGATCTCCACGAGGCCGCTCGGCCAGCGGAACGGCTCCGTGGGTGCGCCGGGCCAGCCGTAGAGCGGGTTGCGGGCGGGGAGCACGGACGACGAGTAGGTGAACCCGAGGTCGGTGAGGATCTCCGGTGCCCACGCGGAGTCGGGAACCAGCGAGAAGATCGGCGCCCGGAAACCGGCGACCGGGGCCTGGATCACCTGGGCGAGCCGGTCCATCGCCTCCGCGGTCGCGGTGCGGAAGGTGTCGGGGCCGACGTCGGGCAGCGGCGTGTGGGTGGCGCCGTGCAGGCCGAGTTCGTGGCCGCGGGCAGCCACCCGGGCGACGAGGTCCGGCTGGTCCCGCACGACTTCGCCGACCACGAAGACGGTGCCGATCACGCCGGCCTTCTCGAGGTCGTCGAGCAGGGCGTCGGTGACCGCGGGGAAGCGGAGCTCGGCCGAATCGTCCGGCCGGTGGTCCTCCAGGTCGAGCGTGAAGACGACGGCGCTCATCGCAGGACCGCCCGGAAGACGCCCTCGGCTCGCAGCCGGTGGAAGATCCAGCTCAGCGCCACGCCGGTGAGCACGATCATCGCGATGTCGATCGGCACCCGATAGCGGGTGAGCCCGAACGTGATCGCCGACGCGAACATGATCATCGGCCACATCGCGAGCAGCGGCGTGAGCCGGACACGTCGTCGACGCAGGAGCAGCGCGCCGAGCACCGAGAAGGGGATCAGCGTGTAGTACACGCCGAGGCCGACCGTGGACGGCTCCTCCCAGCGACCCTCCACGCGGTACTGCATCTGGAGCGTGTGGCTCACCCGGTAGAGCTCCAGCGACCGGCCCATGCGGGCGAGCGCGACCTTCGGATAGCGACGCCAGTTGTCGAGGTAGTACTCGATCGCCTGTTCGCGGTTCCACTCGTCCGTGACCGACTCGTCGTAGTAGACGCGGTCGTCCTCGGACTCGGGCCACGTGCCGGGCAGGTCCTCCTCGAGTTGGGCGATGAGCTCCTCGTCGAAGCAGTTGACCCAGTAGCCGAGCGACAGCCCACTCCACGCGCCGTCGCAGGCGCCGCCCATCATCACGGTGCCGGTGACCGCGCTGATGGTGACGGGCTTCTCGAACCGGGCGTTGTTGTAGACGAGCCAGGGCGACATCAGGAGGAGCCCGGCGAGCCCGCAGAGGATGGTCTGGCGGACCTTCTCCTTCGTGTCGAGCGCCTTGACGCCCCACCAGATCAGCGGCAGCACCATGAAGCCGTAGAGGCTGAGGGCCTCGGCTCGGATCATCGTCGCGAGCGCGATGGTCACACCCACGATCGCGATGTTCCGTCGACTCGGTTCGCGGATCCACTCGTAGGCGGCCCAGAACATGAGCACCACGAACGGCTGATACATGCCTTCGCTCAGCAGCATGATGTCGTTGATCCACATCAGTGGATGGAGCGCGGCGATCAGCGCGGCGCAGGCGCCGGCGACGTTGCCGGCGAGGCGGCGGGTGAAGAGCCCCACCGCGAGCACGAGGGCGAATCCCCAGAAGCTCGCCACGACGCGATGGTCGGTGACGCCGTCGAAGCCGATCTTGGACCAGGACGCGAGGTAGGCGGCGAACAACGGTGGGTCGCCGGCCGAGTCGACGAGATCGCCGACGCCGGTGCGCTGCTCCGTGGCGAGATGGATCAGCGGGTTGTAGTAGCCGCCGTGGTCGGCGAGCAGGTTGGCCTGGCCGTGGTGGTAGAACGCGTCGCCCGCGACGGTGTAGCAGTCGACCGCGCCGGTGTCGCACGTCGGCCGGTAGACGAGGATCGCCCACAGCCGCAGGAGCCAGCCGCCGACCGCGATGCCGACGATCGTCGGGACCGGGCGCAACTGCTTCGTGAGCGCACGGATGCGGGTCAACATGCCGGGATGGACTCCGGGTCGGGTGCGGCGGGATCGGTCGTGGGTTCGGGGGCGGACACAGCCTGCTGAGGACCGTAGCGGTCGATCAGATGGCTGAGCGCGACGGCGGACAGGATGACGAAGGCGACGTCGGCGCCCACCCGGTAGCGGGTCACACCGAAGGTGATGACGGCCGTG
>BQJV01000369.1 GCA_021604885.1 Acidimicrobiales bacterium | reverse complement strand
GCCATCTGGTGCAACGGCGATCCTGTCGAGCGTGATCATCCGGTCGCCGACGCGGACGAAGTCGCCGTCCTTCCCCCGGTTTCCGGCGGATCCGACGCTCGGTCGTCGGCCCGGTAGGCTGCACCGTCGTTCGAGCCGACGGAGATGACCAAACGATGATTCCCGATCTGCAGCGTGTGTTGGAGCCCGAGTACCTGGCGGGCGTCCACGATGCCGCAACCGACAATCTGCGCCAGATGCGCTCCGAGTGCACCGACCTGGAGAACGGCGTGTCCTACGTGCGCCGGCTCGCCCAGGGTCGGCTCGATGTGATCGTCGCGGAGACCCAGCGGCGCGCCGACGGCAACGGCGGCGATCTCGCTGACCTCGTCGCCAGCCTGCCGGAGCTCCTCAGCGACGGCGTGCGCGCCCCGGGCTCCGGTCGCGTCGACCAGGAGCTCGATCCGCCGGACGATGTCGTCGTCCCGTTGTCCGATGTCCTCGACGGCGTCGTCGGCCCTTCGATCATGACCGAGGTCGCCGATCTCGCCCCCGACGAGCTCTCGGCCGCCGTCATCGCGCTGCGGAATTTCGAGGAGCAGCTGAGCACCAGCCGTCGCTCCCTGCACACCACCATCGATGCACTGAACGACGAGCTCGCCCGTCGCATCGCGGCCGGAGAAGCACCCACCACCCCGGCATGAGGGAATGTCGGCGGGGCCCGGGGCGTTGGAGACGGCTGTGAGTCGCGTCGCCGTCCTGTCCCTCCACACGTCCCCCCTGGTCCAGCCGGGCACCGGTGACGCGGGCGGGATGAACGTCTACATCCGCGAACTCGTCTCCTCGCTCGCCCAGGGCGGCACCGACGCAACGGTGTTCGTCCGCCGTTGGACCCACGACCTGCCCGATGTCGTCGAGGTCGAGCCGGGGTTCCGGGTCGTGCACATCGATGCCGGTCCAGTCGAGCTGGCGAAGGAGCAGCTGCCCGAGATCGTCGACGAGTTCTCCGACGCCGTCGCCGCCCACCTGATCGACGAACCGGTCGATGTCATCCACGCCAACTACTGGCTCTCGGGCGTCGCCGGGCACCGGCTCAAGCACGAGCTCGACCTTCCGCTGGTCACCACCTTCCACACGCTCGCCCGGGTGAAGGCGGAGACCGGTGACCCTGAGCCCCAACGGCGCATTGACGCCGAGGCGGAGGTCATCCGCTGTGCGGACGTCATCACCGCAAACTCGGTCACCGAGCTCCACGAGCTCGTCAGCCACTACGGCGCCGATCCCGATCGGGTCGAGGTCGTGCCCCCGGGCGTCGACCACGCCTTCTTCTCACCGGGTGCGCGCGATGGCGCCCGGAGCGCGCTCGGTCTCGGCTCGGAGCCGCTCCTGCTGTTCGTCGGCCGCATCCAACCCCTCAAGGGTGTGGACGTGGCCGTGGAGACCCTCGCCGCACTCGATCGCGACGATGCGCGACTCCTCATCGTCGGCGGATCGAGCGGCCTCGAGGGCGACCACGAGGTCCGCAAGATCGAGAAGCTGATCGCGGATCGCGGGCTCGTCGACCGTGTCACGATGATCCCGCCCCAGCCCCATCACGTCCTCTCCACCTACTACCGGGCGGCCGACGTCTGCCTCGTGCCGTCGCGCAGTGAGTCGTTCGGGCTCGTCGCCCTCGAAGCTGCCGCCTGTGGCACGCCCGTGGTCGCGTCGGATGTCGGCGGCCTGCGCACGCTCATCGAAGAGGGCCGCACCGGATTCCGGATCGCCGGGCGCGATCCCCGCGATTTCGCGGCCGCCACGCGGCGCATCCTCGACTCGCCGCTCCTCGCCCACGACCTGGCTCGCAACGCCGCGGATGCCGCGGCGTCCTACACCTGGACCACCATGGCCGGCCGGCTGCGCCGGGTGTACCACGACCTCGGCGAACGCGAACCCGTCGACTGTCTCGCCTGAGTCGTGCAGTCCCCGCCGGCCACACCGGAGGAGCTGGCCGATCTCGAGGCTCGCATCGATGCCTGGCTCGCGGGTGAGCTCGCGGAGAACCCGGCGCTCGAAGCGGTGGAGCGGTCACCCGACGACGTCGTCCGCTGGTTCGTCCGTGTCCGGGGCGACGAGAAGGACGTGTGGACGGCCTGGTGGACGCTCGGCCAGCGCACGCTCGGGTTCGAGACCTTCCTCATGCCGGCGCCCGAGGAGAACGAGGCCGCGTTCTACGAGCATCTGCTGGTGCGGAACCGCAAGCTCACCGGCCTCCATCTCGAGATCGGCGAGGAGCACGCCGTCTTCCTGCGGGGGTCGCTTCCCGTCGCCGCGGTGACCGACGCGGAGCTCGACCGCATCCTCGGATCGATGTGGGCGGCCGTCGAGCTGATCTTCAAGCCGGCTCTGCGGATCGGGTTTGCGTCCCGGTTCGTCGAGTAGTTGCGTTTCATATCATTTCATGTATATTCATCCTTAGCCCGGTGGGGGCTCGGACGCTCGGGGAAGTGCGTTGAACCTGTCTCCACCGGGCGCCCCCGATTTCGGGGTTACGGTGCCGGACGTGACTGACTCCGTGCGAACCACGCTCCAGATCATCGGCGGCGGCAAGATGGCCGAGGCGCTCGTCGGCGGCCTCGTCGCCAATGGCTGGGCACCGCCCGAGGAGCTCCACATCGTCGAGCCAGACGACGATCGTCGTGCCGACCTCGCGACACTCCTGCCTGGAGTGCGCGCGAGCGCCGCGCCCATCGCCGCGGCCGACGTCGTCGTCGCCGTGAAGCCCAACATCGTGCCCGCGGCCCTGGACGGCCTCGCCGACACCGGTGTCAGCCGGGTCGTCTCGATCGCGGCCGGCGTGCAGTGCGCTGCGATGGAGGCGCACCTGCCCGAAGGCACCGCGGTCGTGCGCTGCATGCCCAACACGCCAGCGCTCGTCGGCCAGGGCGCCGCGGGAATCGCGCCCGGCGTCGCGGCGACCGCGGCTGACCTCGAGTGGGCGTCGTCGATCCTCGGTGCCGTCGGCACCGTGGTGATCGTCGACGAGAGCGACATCGATGCGGTCACCGGACTGTCCGGCTCCGGCCCCGCATACGTCTTCCATCTCGCCGAGGCGCTCATCGCCGCCGGCATCGCCGAGGGCCTCGCGCCGGACACGGCCGACGTACTTGCCCGCCAGACCCTGCTCGGTGCGGCGACGCTGCTCAGCGAGTCCGGCGAGGACCCGGCGGTGCTGCGCACCAACGTCACGTCGCCGAACGGCACCACCCAGGCCGGACTCGAGGTGTTCGCCGAGGCGGACCTGATGGCGATCGTCGCCCGCGTCGTGAAGGCGGCCACGGACCGGTCCCGCGAGCTCGGCGGCGCGTGACCCGCCTACGCCGCCGGGCGGGGCGACCGATACCGTCTCGGGTGTGAACCCCCGTTTCGACACCGTCTCGTTCCTGTCCGACTTCGGGCACGACGACGAGTTCGTGGGCGTCTGCCACTCCGTGATCCGCTCGATCGCGCCGCACGCCACCGTCGTCGACGTCACCCACGGCATCGCCCCCCATGACACCCGCGCCGGTGGTCTCGCCCTCGCTCGTGCCGCGAACTATCTCTGCCCGGGCGTGGTCGTCGCGGTCGTCGACCCAGGGGTGGGCACGACCCGCCGCCCGATCGCGATCGAGGTCGGCGACGGCGCGTCCTACCTCGTGGGTCCGGATAACGGCCTGCTCGCCCCGGCCGTCGGCCTCGTCGGTGGCGCGACCCGTGCGGTCGAGCTCACGTCGGCCGACCATCGGCTGCCGACAATGGCCGGCGCCACCTTCGACGGCCGTGATGTCTTCGCGCCGGCTGCCGCTCACCTCTGCAACGGGGTTGCGCTCACCGACCTCGGCCCGGAGGTCGAGCCCGCCGGCCTCATGCCGGGCGTGCTTCCCGTGAGCCAGATCGAGGACGGCGTCCTCGTCGGGGAGGTGCTGTGGGTCGATCGTTTCGGCAACTGCCAACTCAACGTCGACCCGCTGGAGCTCGCGGCGTTCGGCGGCGACCTCACGGTCACCATCGCCGGTGACGACCGCGTAGGTCTGCGAGCGGATGCCTATGACGAGATCCCCACCGGC
>BQJV01000368.1 GCA_021604885.1 Acidimicrobiales bacterium | reverse complement strand
CGGAGCGCTCGGGCGAACTCGGCGAACGCGTGCGGCAGCTCGGTCGGCGGCGTGTGGATGGTGGCGTAGCGAGCGAGCAGGCCAGCGGCGCTCCCGGACGCGCACGGCAACGCGGTCATCTCGCCGAGGACGAACGGGCAGCCGGGGAAGCGCCGCGTCGCCTCAGCGAGCATCGATGATGAGGGCTCGACGCCGATGGCCTCCGCGCCGAGCGCGATCAGCTCGGCCGTGACGTGTCCGGGGCCGCAGCCGACATCGAGGACGGGCCCGCCCCCGGCGTCGTGGGCGAACGTGCGGACGCGAGCATGATCCGCCGGCCGGTCGACGAGGTCGTCGACGAAGAGCCGGGCGTACAGCTCCGCCACATCGTCATACGCCGCGGTGACGTTGCGGTCACGGTCGCTGTGCACGGGCCGAACCGACGGGAGGGCGTCGCTGCTCAGGCTCGGTGGAACGCCGGACTCGTGGCGTCGGCCGGGATGGTGTCGAGCGGCACCCGCACCGCGTCGACGGCGGGGCCGTGTTCGGCGGCGAGCGGCGCGAGGGCGTCGAGGTCGAAGCCGTAGACGTGGGCAGCGGTCCCGCCGAGCACGGCGGCGAGCTCGTCCGGCTCCCAGTCGTGGAACGTGCGGCGCAGCGACTCGTGGCTGTAGGGCCACGTCGCCTCGTTGTGCGGGTAGTCGCTGCCCCACATGAACCGGTCGATGCCCCACTCCCGGTAGCGCTGGGCGTCGGACGGCGCCGGGAAGCTCGACCCGATCCAGATGTTGCGCTGGAAGATCTCCACCGGGCTGAGGTCCTGGATCGCCTCCGCGGGGATGCCCAGCTCGCCGACGCGGCCGGACTTCATCATGTTGTAGAAGTGCTCCATCCGGTTCAGCGCGGGCGGCAGCCAATCGGTGCCCTGCTCCGTGAGGATCAGCTTGAGCCGCGGGAACCGGCTGAACACGCCGCTCCAGATGAGATGCCAGAACGCCCGGTTGGCGTAGAACCCGCTCTCCATCATGAAGACGAGGTTGCGGAACGGCGTGTCGGCGAACTCCGGGATCCCGCTGCCACCCGCATGGTGGGTGACGGGCATGTCGAGGTCCTGACAGGCGGCCCAGAGCGGGTCGTAGGCGTCGGACGACAGAGGCTCGATCCACGGTGTGTCGGGCGAGACGCCGGGTAGGAGCACGCCGACGATGCCGTGCTCACGGCACCACTGCACGTCGGCCACTGCCTCGTCCACGTCGTTGAGCAGGATCTGACCGAGGCCGGCGCGCCGGGTCGGATGGCGCGACACGAAGTCGGCGAGCCAACGATTGTGCGCCCGGATGCCCTCCAGCCGCCGTCGGTAGTCCTCGGGGCTCGGCGCCGGCGCGACGACCACCCCGGTCGGGAAGAAGGGCGGCACGGTGTTCGGGAACACCACTTCGGCGACGGTGCCGTCGGCCAGAAGATCCGCGTTGCGGCGATCGTCGTCCCAGTTCCGGCTGCGCCCGTCGTCCTGGAGATCGCGGAAGGGATTGCGGTAGCCGCCGCGCCAGTCGTCGAACAGGTCGCGCCATTCGGCGGTGAGGTACTCGCGGTATTGAGCGTGGTTGCCGCCGGCGTGGCAGTCCGCCGAGATCACGGTGTAGCGGTCGGTCGTGGTCATCGGTTCGCCTCCGTCGTCGCCGAAATCTACCGTGCGGTGATGAGTCGTTCTAGGGTCGGCCTGTGAGCGCCGATCCGTCCGCCGTCCCGCCGATCGAAGACTGGAACCGTCTGCTCGACGGCAAGGTCGCCGTCGTCACCGGCGGTGGGGCCGGGATCGGGGCCGGCATCGTCGAACTGTTCGCGGCCCACGGAGCGACGGTGGAGGTCGCCGAGATCGACCCGGACCGGGCCGCGGCCGTTGCGCAGGCCGTCACGGACGCCGGCGGTCGCGTCCGCACGCATGTCGTCGACGTCCGCACCGAGGAGGGCGTCGCCTCGCTGGCCGAAGCGGTCCTCGACGAGCACGGCGGGATCGACGTGCTCGTCAACAATGTCGGCGACTACCGCCCGCAGGTCCGCTTCCACGAGTCGGACCCGGACTCGTGGGAGGAGATGTACCGCGTCAATCTCTGGCACGTCTACGCCGTCACCCGCGCCTTCATAAACCCGATGATCGAGCGCGGTGGCGGCTCCATCGTCAACGTGCACTCCGTCGAGGGCATGCGGGGGTTCCCGGGCGAGCCGGTCTACGCCTCGATGAAGGCCGCAGCCGCCCACTTCACCACCTCGCTCGCGGTCGGCTACGGACGGCACGGCATCCGGGCGAACGGCATCGGCGTGGATCTCACCCAGACCCCGCAGGTGGACTACATCCGCGGCAACGAGGACCATGAGGCGCTCTGGGAGGCATGGGCACCCGTCGGTCGCCTGGGCTGGCCCGCCGATCAGGCCCGCGTGGCCCTCTTCCTTGCGTCCGACATGTCGAGTTACGTCACGGGCCACAACATCCCCGTCGACGGCGGCACCAAGGCCGGTGGCGGCTGGTTCTACAGCCCTGCCGCCGGTCGCTTCGTCAACCGCCCGAAAGGCCTCTGAGCGCGTCCGCTCAACGGGGGCGAGTCGTCGTCCGATGGGACGTGATGACGTCTCGCATGCGCCGGTTCCGGTGGGAGGAGGTCGCCCTCGTGGTCGGCCTCGTCGCGCTCGCCGGTCTTGCCTTGGTCGTGATGCGCGCGGGCCAGGAGGACGCCCCGTTGCTTCGCTGCGAGAATCAGGAGTTCCTTTCGGACTCCCTGCCCGCGGAGCCGTCGTCGCCCTCCGACGTGGACATCGACACGGGGCGAGAGATCCATCAGTGGGCGAACACGCGTGATGGCTACGAGGCGTTCTGGAACGAGGGTGGCGAGGCACACATCGGTGTGGCCGAGGACCGCGACGGGTGGCAGACGGCCGTCGAGAAGGAGTTTCCGGCAGTTGCCGTACACGTGATCGAGGTGCCGTACACCGCTGCCGAACTGGAGGCCGTGCGGGACCGGGCCGTCGGTCTCATCCATGCCGCGATCGACGATGGCACCTGGGGGTCGTTCGCGCGCGAGACGATCGAGCCGATGCCGGAGGTCTCGCTCTCGTTCAGCGCGCCGGCGCACTTTGGCATGGCGTTCATCCACGTAGATGTCCTCTCACCGGAGCGGCTGGAACTGCTCGACGAGTTCCGCGGCGAGCCGATCTGCTTCGGTCAGCTGCGCGACGAGGAGTGACGCGCCGCCGTCGGAGCGTTCAGCCGGCAGCCGGCGCTTCGAACTCCTCGGAGACGAAGCCGCTCGGACCGGTGTTGGGGCCGCCCCGAAGCGTGATCCGCTCCATCTCGCGGTGGTGGCCCTCGGGCACGTCGAGCGGGGCGCGGTGCGCGGTCGCCCGGTTGTCCCAGAAGGCCACCGATCCGGGCTCCCACCGGAACCGCACGGTGTACTCGCGGCTGGCGAGCTGGTCGTACAGGCAGGCGAGGACGTGCTCGCTCTCGGGTCGGGTCAGCTCGTAGATGTGACTGGTGAAGTCGGGGTTCACGTAGACGATCTTCTCGCCCGTCTCCGGGTGGATCGACACGACCGGGTGGCGGGCCCGGAGTCGGACGGACTCGAAGTCCTTCTGGAGCTGGTTCGGCTCGCCCCGCAGCAGGTGCAGCACGTTGTGGTGGATCGCGGTGAGGTCGTCGATCATCGCCTTCAGTGGCGCGGACAGCCCGGCGTAGGCTGCGGCGAGATTGGTCCACTCGGTGTCACCCCCGTAGGGCGGCAGCTCGACGGCCCGCAGGATCGATCCCATCGGCGGCGCCGCCGTGTAGGTGACGTCGCTGTGCCAGCGGTGCTCGAGGATCGTCTCGTCGGGGTCGTCGTGGCCGTGGGCGTCCTTCTGGATGACGACGATCTCGGGGTGATCGGGGAACCGCGGCGGCAGGGTGGGATGCGCCGGGGTGACCTCACCGAAGCGGGCGCCGAGCGCGATGTGGGTGTCGCGGTCCAGGTCCTGGTCGCGAAAGAAGATCACCTTCCAGCGGAGCAGGGCCGCGCGGATGTCAGCGATGGTCGCCTCGTCGAGATCCGGCG
>BQJV01000367.1 GCA_021604885.1 Acidimicrobiales bacterium | reverse complement strand
GCCAGCTCGCGTAGCGCGTCGACGTGAGCATCCGGCGCAGTCACCCAGAACGGCAGCCCCTTCGCCCCGATCCAGGACACGGCCCCGACGAGATCGTCGACCGACGGCTGGGCGAAAACGAACGCCTGGTTGAACAGCGGGATCGGCGCACCGAGCGACGCCGCCGGAATCACCCCGGACGGCCTCACCTCGCCGTTGGGGACGTGCTCCGCCATCGCTGTGAGCCACGCAGCCCAGTTCGTGTTCAGGTCCTGCAATAGATCTCGAGACATCGCCCCTCCGTCGGCCTGTGCCGGGGCTACACCGTACGCCTTGAGCGGAATGCCGTCCGCCCCAGCACGCGGGTGACGTCAGGCGAGGGCCGGCGTGTGTGTGTTCCACGTGGGGAACACGCGCGCCAGCGCGCGCTTGCCCGTGATCGTGATGTCCCCACTCCGAAGGGCCTGGGCCCACGACCGCGCGCCTCGGTGCCAGTCGACGAACGCCGGCGACTGGGCGACGATCCGTAGCTCCGCCTCGCCGCCGGGATCGGTCGCGCACACCTCCGCGGTGCCGTTGTGGATCAGGAGCCAGAAGAAGCGATTGCCCGGCCGCTGATCGGGGAACTCGAAGGCGACGACCAACCGCCCTGCAGGCAGTGCTTCACGATTGAGCTGCACCATGCACCATGCCCACAGGGCAAACCCCGGATCGGCGTGCTCGGGAAGGACCTCCACCCAGGTCTCGGCCCATCGACCCAGGCTGTCCACGACCTCGACGAGGTCAGCACCGGCGTCAGTGAGTCCATAGACCGAGCCGCGGCCGTTCGGCTTGGCGTTGGCGGTGATCACACCGGCGCGTTCGAGCTCACGCAGGCGCTTGGTCAGCATCGAACGCGACATCGTCGGTACGCCCTGTGCGATCGCGGAGAACGTCGTCGCTCCGAACATCAGATTGCGCACGATCAGGAGGCTCCACCGTTCGGCCAGGATCTCCGTCGCACGGGCGATGGGGCAGTACTGCTGATAGGTCGCCATCCCACCACCCTGGACCGCGGGCCGCTCCACGTCGAGTTCCTTTTTCGCGCTAGAACTCGCGTGGATGGACGGCCACCGTCGTGTCATGAGCGACATCGACGCAGCAACCACCGGTCAGGTCAACGCCACGGCAGCGGAGACGTACGAAACGTTCTTCGTGCCGGCCCTCTTCGGACAGTGGCCGGACCGGGTGCTGGACGCAGCGGGACTGGGAGCGGGAGACGATGTGCTCGACGTCGGTTGCGGCACCGGCATCGTCGCTCGCGCGGCCGCCCGCCGCCTCGACCGAACCGGTTCGGTCACAGGCATCGATATCAACGACGGCATGCTCGCCGTCGCCCAACGAGCACCCGAGCCCGTCGTGTGGCGACAAGGCCCCGCCGAGGAGCTCCCGTTTCCGGATGCATCGTTCGATCGGGTGGTCAGCCAGTTCGCCTTCATGTTCTTCGCTGACCAGTCGGCGGCGCTCGAGGAGATGGTCCGCGTCATGAGACCCGGCGGCACCATCACCATCGCCACCTGGGCCGCCATCGACGAGTCCCCGGGCTATGCCGCGATGATCAAGCTCCTCGCGCGGCTCTTCGGCTCGGACGTCGCGGCCGCGCTGGAGGCGCCGTTCACCCTCGGCACCGAGGGCGAGCTGATGCGGGTGCTGCGAGACGGGCTGCCCGGCGCCTCGATCAGCCGCCATGAGGGCGTCGCCCGATTCGCGTCGATCAAGGCGTGGGTGCACACCGACATCAGAGGCTGGACCCTTGCCGACATGATCGACGACAGCCAGTACGCCGACCTCCTCACCGCCGCTCGCACCGAACTCGCCGCGTTCACAGATGGCGACGGACAGGTTCGCTTCGCTGCCCCGGCTCTGATCGCGACGACCTAGTCAGCCAACACGGCGACGGCCCCGTCGGCGAGCGATCGGGTCGGATCTGTTCATCATGTTCACTGTTTCTCGCTCGGCACGGTCTGCAACCAGGCCGCCTCGACGTCGACACCGGGTGAATAGAGCGCCCGCGGTCCACCAGTCGGGCTCGGAAGCCCGGCGGCCTCGATGACCGACTCTTCGATGTGAACGTCTTCGACGCGATACAGCGGCCACCTCGGATGGTGAACCTGGCCGTACAGGAGTCGGCCGCGGCGTTGCGTCATCAGCGCCCATCGGGCCGTCAGGAAGCAATCCAGATCGCCGACCGTCGCGTCGGGAATCGCGTCTCCCACGCGAAAGCGCATCTCGGCCGACGGGCGCCGCCGGTGGGGCCAACCTCGACGCATCTCGTAGCGGTGGTGCTCCTCGTCACGAATGTGGGTGGCTCGTGCGCGGTAGTACGGGAGCGCGAATACGGTTCGGGCGATGGCCACGACAGCCGAGCGGGGTACATCGAGCGAGAAGAACCACACCGCCCGGCGCCCCGATGGATCCACCACATAGGTCCTGACGTTGATCTCGACGAATGTCCCGAGCCACGGCACCGGGGGTGTCCGTCCCACCCGGACGTTGCGCATCTCGAATGGGATCAGACCGACCCAGGCAGTCCCGTCGAACGTGTCGACCGTGAGTCCGACCGGAAGCAGCGGTTGGACGATCTCCGGGGCATACGCCCAGTGGAAGAATGCGAGCTCGCTCCAGTGCTGACGGAGGACGCTCCGGCGCTCGTACGACGGCGGATCAGCGAGGACGGGTTCGACGGCGGACGGCACCGTTGCTCCGACCCCGTCTCAGGCCGAAGCGTCACTGGATCGGGCAGGAACGAGCAGCTCCGCCGACATCTCCTCGCGACAGGAGGCGCAGATCCCGTGGGCAATCGACGGCATCGACGAGCGCTCCAGCAAGTGCAGCTCCGCGACGAGCTCCTCGAGGTCGAGCCAGCGCGCTCCGTGCTGGGCTCGTGCACACCAGCTGCACAACGCAACGGCAGCGAGCTCGCTGTCTCGATCCGCGTGGGTGTCGAGGAGCGACACCGCGGGCCGGGCTTCCTCGAAGACCATGACGCAGCGGAACTGGACGCCGCCGTCGGACTCGGGAGAGATCGACATGTCGAACCACCGCCGAGCAGCTGGAGCGTCACATCGCAGTGGCACCCGAGCCGGTCTCTGAAGCGTCCGTACCCGCTCCACCAGAAGGCGCCAGAGTTCCGTGACCTCATCGCCCTCGAAATAGCTCCAGATCGTGCGGTCCGGCGGGAGAATCCCCAGTTCAGGGGCATCGTTGTCCCGAGCGAAGGCGGCCCAGCTCTCCCCCACACCGACCACACGATCGTCGGCATCGATCGAGTACTCGACCACCGTGCCTGCTGTGACGTCGCGCGACGGCGGCACCTTCGATGACCGCGCAGCGCCGGAGGCGACCGCCGCCTCGATTCCCGTCCAGACGTCCGCCGGAGGATCGAGCCGTTCGAAGTCGGCGTCCTCGAGATCGGACAGGATCGCGCGGATCCGGGCCGTGTCCGCAGCCTCAGCTGTCGGATCGTCCATCTCACGCGGCATGGTCCGAGCCTACGGCACCGAGCCCCTCGACGGCAGGGCGCACCTGCCTCCGATCCGGGCTAGTGCGAACTCACCGCCGCCGCGATCGCAGCCACGATCTGATCAGCCTGCATGGACGTCATGGTGAGCGGAATACGCATGTCGACCAGGGTCGCCAGGATCTCCCGAGCCCTCGGTGTCGACTGATCGCCGGCGAAACGCCAGTGGTCGGCTCGGCTCGTGAAGCCGGACGGTTCGTCCGCGCCGACCACTTCAGGCTCACTCCGCCGGGGGCGGCCTGCTCGATGTTGAACTGGATGGAGGACGCGACCTAGTGCTCTCCGCTGTCCCGGTCGGGCACCTGGATACCCGCGACCCGCCGCAGGCCCTCCGCGAGCTGGCGGTAGCGGACGTTCCAGGCTTCGGCTCGTGGCGGCAGCAGCTCGAGTTGGCGACGCGCGAGTGCGGCGACCACCGCACTCATCCGCATCGAGAGGTTCGGGGTGTCGGCACGGCTCTCACCGAGGAAGAGCGATCCGTCGTTGGTCCGCGGGCGGGAAGATGCCGGTGGTGATCAGCGGTTCCAGG
>BQJV01000366.1 GCA_021604885.1 Acidimicrobiales bacterium | reverse complement strand
GTCCGCTTCGTCGGCGCCGAGGCCGCCACACCGACCGCAGCGGCGCTCGCGGCGATCGACGGGGCGCACACGCTCGTCATCGCGCCGAGTAACCCGATCGTCTCGATCGGGCCCGTGCTCGCCATCCCGGGCATCCGTGATCGTGTCGAAGCCCGCCGGGAGCGCAATGTCGCCGTCTCCCCCATCATCGGCGGCAAGGCGCTCAAGGGCCCGGCCGACCGCATGCTGCGCGAACTCGGCGAGGAGTCCACGGTCGTCGGCGTGGCTCGCCGCTACCGCGACCTCGCGGCCACCCTCGTCGTCGACGACATCGACGCCGATCTCGTCCCCGAGATCGAGGCCGCCGGCATGCGTGCCATCGCGATGCCGACGATCATGTCCGAACCAGGCATCGCGGCGGCTCTCGCCCGCGCCTGTCACGCCGCAGGAGGCCCACGATGAGCGGACTCGAGATCATCCCGATGCACGGCATCGGCGAGGTCCGGCCGGGCGACGACCTGGCCGATCTCATCATCGCCGCCGACACCGAAGTGCACGACCGCGACTGTCTCGTCATCACCCAGAAGGTCGTGTCGAAGGCCGAGAACCGCCTGGTGGACATCGATCCCTCGGACCCGCTGTCCCACAAGCCGCTGGTGGAGCGCGAGTCCGTCCGCATCCTGCGCCGCCGCGGCGAGCTGATCATCTCCGAGACCGAGCACGGGTTCGTCTGCGCGAACGCCGGCATCGACCTGTCGAACGTCGAGCGCGGTCAGGCCGCGCTCCTCCCGGTGGACAGCGACCGGTCCGCCCGCGGGATCAAGGATCGGCTCCAGGCCCGCGCCGGGCTGGATGTCGGGATCGTCGTGAGCGACACCTTCGGTCGGCCGTGGCGCCGCGGCGTCACCGATGTGGCGATCGGCTGCGCGGGCATCGCCGCGATCGTCGACCTCCGCGGCACGACGGACGCGCTCGGCCGCGAGCTGATGGTGACCGAGGTCGCCGCGGTCGACGAGATCGCGGCTGCGGCGGACCTGGTCATGGGCAAGGCGGAGGGGATCTGCGTCGCGATCGTGCGGGGTCTCCCCGAGGAGTGGTTCCGACCGAGTGGCGTCGTGCAGGAGATCGTGCGCGAACCCGCTGACGATCTCTTCCGCTAGCCGCTAGGCGAACCCGTCGGGGTTCTGCGACTGCCAGCGCCAGTGGTCGGCGAGCATCTCCTCGATGTCGCGGCTGGCCCGCCAGCCCAGCACGTCCGCGGCGTGGTCGGTGGCCGCCCAGGTCTTCGCGATGTCTCCGGCGCGCCGTCCGACCACCTCATACGGCAGCTCGCGCCCCACGGCGGTGCTCGCGGCGCGGATCACGTCGAGCACGCTGTAGCCGTTCCCCGTGCCGATGTTCACCGGATTGGCGCCGCGGAGCCGCCCCGAGGCCATCGCCTCGAGGGCTGCGACGTGGGCTTCCGCGAGGTCCATCACGTGGATGTAGTCGCGCACCCCCGTGCCGTCCGGTGTGTCGTAGTCGTCGCCGAACACCCGGACCTGGTCGAGTCGGCCGACCGCCACCTGCATGACGAACGGGACGAGATTGTTCGGGATCCCGTTCGGGTCCTCTCCGATGGTGCCGCTGGGATGCGCGCCGACCGGGTTGAAGTAGCGGAGCAGCACCACGTCGAGCGGTAGCGCTCTGGCCGCGTCCACGAGGATCTGCTCGCTCATGTACTTGGTCCAGCCGTATGGGCTCTCGGCACCGGTCGGCGCGGACTCGGTCACCGGGATGACGTCGGGCTCCCCGTAGACCGTGCACGACGACGAGAACACCAGCTTGGAGACGCCGTGTTCGGCCATGACCTCGACGAGGCTGATGGTGCTGCCGAGATTGTTCCGGTAGTACGCCAGCGGTTTTTCGACGGATTCGCCGACCGCCTTGTGCGCGGCGAAATGGACGACCTCGTCGATCGTGTGGTTCTTGAACACCCGCTCGACGGCGTCGGTGTCGAGCAGATCGGCCTCGACGAACGCGAGATCGTCGGTCGTGAGCGCCCGCACGGCGTCGACCGCCTTCGGGGAGGAGTTGGAGAAGTTGTCGACGATGACGACGTCGCGCCCTGCGGCGTGCAGGGCCACCGCTGTGTGCGAGCCGATGAAGCCGGCGCCGCCGGTGACGAGCGTGGCCATCAGTCGCTCTCCGGCAACCGGCCGCCCTCGAGCGCCCTTCCGGCATCGACCACGGCGCCGTCGCCGATCATGGTCATGGCGGTGAGCTTGGCGCGCTCGCCGATCACCGCGTTCGGCCCGATCACCGATCCCTCGACGGTTGCACCGGCGCGCACAGTGGCGCCGAACGAAATCACCGCATCGCGCACCACCGCACCAGCGGCCACGGATGCGCCCGCCATCACGACGGAGCGTTCGACGGTGGCGCCGTCGGCGATCATGGCGTCGGCGGAGACCCCCTCGACGGGTTGTCCGCGCACGCCGTCGAGCAGGTCCATCTGGATCTGGAGATAGGTGTCCGGCGTGCCCGCGTCGACCCAGTAGGCATCGGACTGCACGGCCCAGAGGCCGCCGTCCGCGACGATCGCCGGGAATGTCTCGCGTTCGATGGAAACCCGGCGACCAGGGTCGATGCCTGCGAGCACGGACGGCTCGAGCACATAGGTGCCGGCGTTGATCCAGTTGGTGGGCGCTTCGTCACGCGGCGGCTTCTCCACGAACCCGAGGACCTTTCCGGCCTCGTCCGTCGGCACGACGCCGTAGCGCGACGGATCATCGACGGGGGTGAGGGCGATCGTGCCCGCGGCGCCGACCTCGTGATGACGGTCCCACACGGAGCGCACGTCCAGGTCGGTGAAGACATCGCCGTTGATCACAATGAAGGTCTCGTCGATGCCGGCGGCTTCCGCCGCGAAGCGCACGGCGCCCGCCGTGTCGAGCGGTTCGGGCTCCACGGCGTATTTCAGGGCCACGCGCGCACACTCGCCCGCGGGGTACGCCTCGCGAAAGACATCCTCCTTGTAGCCGAGTGACAGGGTGACCTCGTCCACGCCGTGGGCGCCGAGACCCCCGATGACGTGCTCCAACATCGGCCGATCGATCACCGGGAGCATCTGCTTCGGCGTCGTCAGGGTGAGCGGTCGCAGGCGCGTACCGAATCCACCGACGAGAACGACAGCCTTCATGGAACCTCCAGGACGATGTCGACTCGGCAGCCGACGCGGTGCACCCATCGGCCCGGGGCGGAACCGACCTGAGCGAACCTACCGCGCCGACCGGCGGACCGGCGACGCCACTACTCGTCGGTGGCGGGCGTCTCGTCCGTGGTCGAGGCGTCGGTGCCGTCGGTCGCGCCGTCATCGGCAGTCCCGTCTGTCGCGCCGTCATCCGTCGTGCCGTCATCGGTCGTGACGTCGTCGGTCGCTCCGTCGTCCGTCACGCCGTCATCGACCGCGCCGTCGTCCGTGGCGCCGTCATCGGTGGCGCCATCGTCCTCACCCTCGAGCGGGGGAAGGATCGGGTTCTCGGAGAAGAGGTTGGTCGTGCCGGTCGTGCTCGCGAGCTGAGCCAACACGGCCTCGGACGGCGCCGGCGGATCCTCGCCCACGGCGACCTTCGCGATCGTGAACGCCTCGCGCTCGTGCAGGAAGCGGATCTCGGCGAAATCGTCGGTGTACACCGTCTCCAGCTCGGGCTCCTCGCCGTCGACGTTCCATCGACCGACGACGATCTGGCTGTCGTCGTCGCCGCATCCCGTGCTGGTGTCGAGCCCCGGGAAGCCGATGTCGACCGGGCTGTTCGACACGACGAGATCGGTACCGACCGAGAGGCTGGCGGCGGCGAAGAACACGCCGAGGTCGGCGTCGACACCCGTGGCCGAGCTGTTGCTCGGGTGGATGTGGAACAGGCTGTCGCCGTGGCTGTGGATGCCGTCGGGACCGGACTCGTCGGCGATCGTGGGCAGCAGGGTGCCGCAGTCGTAGAACTCGTAGGCGGAGTGCCAGTGATCGCCGACCAGCGGGTCGATGATCGGATCACGTGACGCCCGGGAGGCGACCACGAGACCGATGCCGAGCAGCACGATCACCGCGATCATCAGCG
>BQJV01000365.1 GCA_021604885.1 Acidimicrobiales bacterium | reverse complement strand
CGGCAGCGCGCTGTCCGACGAGTTCGAACGGCTCGGCTTCGAGATCACGCCCATCGACGAGACGTCGATCCGCGCGGAGTCCGGCCCGAACCTCATCCGCGCGCGGCTGGTCAGCGCCGCGCTCGTCAGCGAGGACGTGATGCAGGAGCTCCACCCGAGTGCACCCGCGGACGCGCTCGTCGTGGAACTGAAACTGACCTGACGCTCAGGTGGCCGGCGGGAGCACCCGCAGGCCGAGCTCGTCGAGATGTGCCGCGTCGACCGGGGTCGGCGCGTTGGTGAGCGGATCCGATCCCGACTGCGTTTTCGGGAACGCGATCACCTCACGGATGTTCGACTCCCCCGCGAGCAGCGCGACCAGGCGATCCATGCCGAACGCGAATCCGCCGTGGGGCGGCGCGCCGAAGCGGAATGCGTCGAGCAGGAAGCCGAACTTGGCCTGGCGCTCCTCCTGGCCGATCCCGAGCAGCTCGAAGATGCGGTTCTGGATGTCGGGTCGGTTGATCCGGATCGAGCCGGAGCCGAGCTCCCACCCGTTGAGCACGAGGTCGTACGCCTGCGAACGCACATCGAGCAGCGCGTCGCCGCCCTCATCGAGCAGACCCCAGTCCTCTTCGTGCGGCATCGTGAACGGATGGTGGGCGGGCACCGGCTTCCCACCGTCGCCGATGGTCTCGAAGAGCGGGAAGTCGACGACCCACAGGAAGTTCAGGCCGCCCTCGTTCACGGGCGGGCGCCCGAGCTCGAGTCGGAGCAGGCCGAGGACGTGGCGCACGAGCCGACGCTCGTCCGCGACGAGGAACACCATGTCGCCGGGGGCGGCGTCCAGCGCGGCGATGACCTGGGAGGACTCGTCGGCGGACAGGAACTTGGCGACGCCGGCATCGAGCGCGGGCCCGTCATCGCCGTCGATGACCTTCATCCACGCGAGGCCCTTGGCGCCCCAGCGCTGACAGGTCTCCACGAGCGCGTCGATTTGGTTGCGGCTGAGCGCTTCGACGCCGGCGTCCATCTTGATGCCCTTCACACACGAGGCCTGGAAGACGCGGGCTTCCGTGCCGGTGAAGATCGGCGTCAGCTCCACGAGCTCCATGCCGAACCGGGTGTCGGGCTTGTCCGACCCGAAGCGCTCCTGCGCCTCCTGCCAGGTGATCCGCGGGAACTCGGTGGGACGCTCGCCGGTGACCGCTTCGGCCGCGTTCGCGACGGCGTGGGAGATCACGGCGAAGACGTCCTCCTGGCTCACGAACGTCATCTCGGCGTCGAGCTGCATGAACTCGAACTGCCGATCGGCCCGCAGGTCCTCATCTCGAAGACAGCGGGCGATCTGGTAGTAGCGGTCGATGCCGCCGATCATGCAGAGCTGTTTGAACAGCTGGGGACTCTGCGGAAGGGCGTAGAACGAGCCCGGCTCCTTGCGCGAGGGCACCACGAAGTCACGCGCACCCTCCGGCGTGGAGGCGATGAGCATCGGGGTCTCGACCTCGACGAAGCCCTGCTCCTCCATGCCGCGACGCACGGCACTGTTGACCGTCGCGCGCAGGCGCAGGTTGCGCTGCATCCGCTCCTTGCGCATGTCGACGTAACGATGCCGCAGCCGGATGGTCTCGTCGACGTCGGTCCGCTCGTCGAGCGGGAACGGCGGAGGCTCGGCCTCGGCGAGGATCTCGATGTCGGCCACGTCGATCTCGATCTCGCCGGTGGCGAGGTTCGTGTTGGCCGTGTCGTCGGGGCGACGGCGCACGGTGCCTGTCATCCGGGCGACGAACTCGCTGCGCAGGTCGTGCTTCTCGTCGACGACGCACTGCACGACGCCCGTGTAGTCGCGCAGGTCGATGAACGCGAGGTGCTCGCCGTGCTCACGGCGGCGGTCGACCCAGCCGCACACGGTCACGGTGCGACCGTCGTCGGCCGCAGTGAGCTGGCCACACATGTCGGTTCGAAGGGAAGTGGAAAGATCCATCGTGGTTCCTGTTTCTGCGTCAGTTCTGGATGAGCGAGCGAACGTCGCTCACGAGATCGTCGAGGGCGATGCGGCGCTGTCCGCTGTCGCCCCGGAGGTCGCGCAGGGTGACTTCGCCGGCGGCGACCTCGTCTTCACCGATGATCGCCGCGTAGGGCGCACCGGATCGGTCAGCCACCTTCATCTGCGCCTTCATCGAGCGGCCGCCGTAGGCACGGTCGGCGCCCACACCGCCGGCGCGCAGGCGCTGGCAGACGTCGAGCGCGTGGCTGCCCCCGGTGACATCGACGACGAAGACGCCGACCGACGGTGGCGGCGCGGCGAAGACGCCCTCGGCATCGCACGCGAGGAGGATGCGGTCGACACCGAGCGCGAACCCGATGCCGGGCGTGGCCGGACCGCCGAGGTCTTCGACGAGGCCGTCGTAACGGCCACCGCCGCCGACCGCGTTCTGCGCCCCGCCAAGAGCCTCGCCGACGAACTCGAAGACGGTCTTGGTGTAGTAGTCGAACCCGCGAACGAGGCGCGGCGACATCGAGTACGGGATGCCGAGCGAGTCGAGACCCGCCCGCACGACGGCGAAGTGCTCGCCGCATTCCTCGTTCAGGTGATCGACCATGCTCGGCGCGGCGTCGATGACGACCTGATCCTCGGCCCGCTTGCTGTCGAGCACGCGGAGCGGGTTGCGGTCGAGGGTGACCTGCGACTGGGCGGAGAGCTCGTCGCGGTGGTCACGGAGGTAGGCGGTGAGCGTGTCGATATACGCGGGGCGAGACGAGGCGTCGCCCATGCTGTTGATCACGAGCTCGACCTGCCGGAGTCCGAGCGCGGCGTAGAACTCCCACCCGAGGGCGATGACGTCGATGTCGACCTGGGGATCGTCGGCGCCGAGGACCTCGACGCCGACCTGGGTGAACTGGCGGTACCGACCGGCCTGGGGTTGCTCGTAGCGGAACTGCGGGCCCTCGTACCAGATCTTCCACGGAGGCACCGGCCGGTGCTCGGCGTAGGCCCGACAGATCGACGCCGTCAGCTCCGGCCGCAGGGCGAAGTGCTGGGGCGGATCACCCTTGTCCAGGAAGTCGAACATCTCCTTGGTGACGACGTCGGTCGTCTCGCCCAGACGGAGGAAGACACCGATGTCCTCGAACATCGGCGACACGACCTCACCGAAGCCGCTCAGCTCGGCGATGCGTGCGAACTCGCCGATCAGCGCGCGCAACCGCCCGGAGTCGGGAGGAAGGATGTCGCGGGTGCCCTTCGGGGCACGGAAGGTCGGCTCGGCCACAGCGTGAAAGGCTACCGGCGCGCCCCCTCGACCCCGTGGAGGTTTCCCGGAGGGCTACGGTTCGCGCGGTGCACCACGTGGCGCTGATCCTCGCCGATCATGAAGAAGGCTTCGAGCTCGCGCGGCAACGTCCGGCCGCGATCACGTCGGCTGCCGTCCTCGGGTTCGTTCTGGTGCTCGTCGCGGCACGGAACGCTGCGGTCCGGGACGAGCACCCTCGCTCCGCCGGCGTCCGGCTCTCGTATGCGACCGTCGCGTTCACGGTCGCGGCGCTCGTCGCCGGCAACCTGTGGGTCCAGCAGTCGTCCTACATCCTGTGTGGGCCGGTGCTGTACGAGCACGGCGAACGCGGCGCGTGCGCCAGCACGATGGCCGCCCACCGGTCCTGGATGACCGCGCTCGGCTGGCTCGCCGCATGGAGCTTCGCCCTCTCGCTCATCGCCGCCGCGCGTCGGCCTCAGTCGTCCGCGTCCGGCGTGCCGCCACCGGGAACGATGCGATAGGCGTCGAAGACCGCTTCGACGGCGAGCAGGCGCGACAGGACCGAGTCGAGCTGGCTGAGGTCCGCGAGCTCGAACTCGAACTGCATCTTGGCGACCGCGTCGTCGCCGGTCTCGGTGGCGACCGAGATCACGTTGAGGCCGTGATCCGAGAGCACGCGGGAGACGTCGACGAGCAGGGATGCCCGGTCGAGCGCCTGCACCTCGATCGTGGTCTGGAACCGACCATCGTGGTCCGCATCCCACTCGACCTCGATCAGCCGGTCGGGCTGTCCCTCCTGGAGGGTCGTTGCGTTGAGGCAGTCGGTGCGGTGCACCGAGACGCC
>BQJV01000364.1 GCA_021604885.1 Acidimicrobiales bacterium | reverse complement strand
GAAACAGGGTCCGACATCGCCGACATCGAGATCGGTGGCACGGTCGCCGTCGTCACCGGCGGCGCGAGCGGCATCGGCAAGGGCATCGTCGGCGCGCTCCTCCGGGCCGGATCGTCCGTCGTCGTCGCCGACATCGAACAGGACGCCATCGACGCAACCGTCGCCGAGTTCGGCGACCTCGGCGACGTGTCCGGTGTTCGGACCGACATCACCGACGAGGCGTCCGTCAAGGCGCTGGCCGACGCCGCCTACGAACGGCACGGCAAGGTGAACCTGCTGTACAACAACGCCGGCGTGACCTCCGGCGGCGGCGGCAAGCCGTGGCAGCAGGAGCCGAACGACTGGCGCTGGTGCTTCGGCGTGAACGTGTTCGGCACCGCCATCTGCACCTCGGAGTTCGTGCCCCGCATGCTCGACGGCGACGAGCCCGGCCAGGTGATCAACACCTCGTCGGGCGACGGTGGTTTCGCGCCCGTGCCGACTGCGTCGGTCTACGCCGCGTCGAAGGCCGCTGTCAGCTGCTTCACCGAGGCGCTGCACCACAACCTGGTCATGGAGGACACGAAGCTGCGCGCGTCGGTGTTCTACCCCGCGGGCGGGCTCCAGCGCACCGGCCTGTTCACCGCCCAACGCAACCGACCCGAACACCTGCAGCGTGTCGGGGCGGGCACCGGCCGCAAGAGCATGACGTTCGACGAGATGAAGACGATGCTCGAATCGGCCGGACGCGTCGTCGTCGAAGCCGACCTCGACGCGCAGGGCGACTTCGTCGTGAGCGAGACCGCGGCGCGGCGCTACATCATCACGCTGAACCTCGGCGACACCGTTGCGCTCCTGCATCGCCGCGCCGATGCCATCGGCGCACTCGACGTGCCCCCGCATCACGGCATGCCGATCTGATCGACGCGACGTGACCGCCGACGACGAAGCCCCGGCCGAAGCCGCGGCGTACACCGCCGTCCGCCGGACCCAGGACCGCTACGCCGACATCGTCACGCGTCGGGCCTGGCCCGAACTCGACGGCATCATGCGAGCCGACTGCGTCGTCACGGTCGACCTCGTCGACCGGGCGATCGACTTCCGCGGGCCACAGGCCATCGGCGATTTCATCGCCGGGCAGCTCGAGCAGTTCGACTTCTTCGAGTTCGTCATCCTCAACACGGTGATCGAGATCGACGCGCGCGCCGGCCGGGCCGGTGCCCGCATGTACATGCAGGAGGCTCGCCAGGAGATCGCGACCGGTCGCCGAACCGACACCTACGGCGTCTATCACGACCGTTTCGAGCGGGACGAGGACGGGCGATGGTGGTTCGCGCGGCGCCACTACCGCTCCTACGCCCGCACGAATCCCGCCGAGGACGAGGCGGACATGGTCGTGTTCGGGCTTGCGGACTTCGACCTCGCTGCGCTGGCCCGCGGCGACCACGGCTGAGGTCAGCGCGCCGGCTTCACCACTCGTGGGCGAGGCCGGCGAGGAGCCGGGGCATCCACAGATCGTCCATCGAGTCGCCGTCGTAGCTGTCGGTGCGCAGCACGGCGACACTCATCAGGATCTGCACCGCCTGCCCGCGGTAGGTCGCGGCGATCGCGGCACGCAGCCCGGCCCCGTCGACGTCCACGCCGCGCTCCACGAGCCCCCGCTCGTAGCCGGCGACCAGATCCTCGGCACCGGCCAGGCGCTCCTCGGAGAGACAGCTGCTCAGCAGGTAGCCGACGTCGTAGCCGGGGTGGGCGAATCCGGCGAGCGCCCAGTCAAGCAGGACGACCTGGCCGTCGTCGCGGTAGAGGATGTTGTCGGACCGGGGGTCGCCGTGGATGAGGGTGATCGGCTCGTTCATCAGGGCGACGTCGTCGGGGAATCGATCAAGCGCGTCACTCAGCAACCGCTCGTGGTCATCGGTGAACCAGCTCGACCATTGTTCACGGGCCAGCGGGAGGCAACGACGGCGGCCGACCGTCTGGTAGAGCCCGGGTGTGCGGGTGAGAATGGTTCGGAAGATGTCGTTGTCGGCGAGCGAGCTGTCGTTCCAGAAGGCGGCGTGGACCGACGCGAGTACGTCGAGGGCTGCCGCGAGCTGGTCGTCGTCCGGCGGGTCGATGAGGTCGTGCACCGTCGTGTCGCCGCCGAGATCCTCGATCAGCAACGCATAGCGACGCTTGCTCGCCCGCATGAAGCGCGTGACGTCCTTCGTGATCGCCAACTGCACGGCCGCGGGCAACGCGTCGACGAGGCGTGAGACGCGCTGGCTGCCGGAGAGCGACGAGCCTTCGTCGTACGCCCCGCCCAGGAAGGTCGGCGTCGGGCACGGCATCCGGTGCGCGAACTCGCGATAGAAGCGGATCTCGCGGGCGTAGGCGTCGAAGTTCTCGAGCATGCCGCGGTTCTGGCGCTCACGGGTCGGGAACTTCGCGATCACCGACTCCGGCGCACCGTCGGCGCCCTCGGTCGTGAGCGTCACCCGCACCGTCTCGCCCGTGAAGCCGGTTCCGCCGTCCGAGATCGACTCGATCCGGATCTCGCGGACGCGGCCGTGCGGAAGCGCACCCGCATCGCGCATCGCGTTCGTGATCCACTCGGGAGTGAGGTCGCCGGGCGAACCGGGAATGAAGCCAGACACGAGGGGCCAGAGTAGTGGTGCGCCCCGCGAGTACCGGAGGCACGTGTCTCATGACACACGGAGCGTGAGGCGGGCCTACGGTGCACTCCGTGACCCTCGATGAACGACCGATCGCCTCGGACACCGTCGGCCTACTCGAAGGCTTGACGACGACCAGATCCATCCGGCGCTACCGCGACGAACCGATCCCGCCGGAGGCGTTGCGCGACATCCTGTTCGCCGCGACCCGGGCACCCTCGGGGTCGAACCGCCAGAACTTCCGCTTCATCGTGCTGGCCGACGGCGAGATCGCCGACCAGGCGAAGGCGCTCGTCGCCCGCGCCGCACAGACCATGTGGAGCTCGAAGCGACGTGACGAGGGCTACGACCAGGGGTCCGGGGCCGTGGACGACTCGCCCAAGGCCCGCATGGCGCGCTCGATGGAGCACTATGTCGACAACCTGGCGAACGTGCCCGCGCTCGTGCTCCCGTGCCTCATTCGCCATCGGCCCGCGAACGCGACCGAGGGCGCGTCGGTCTACCCGGCATGCCAGAACCTGCTGCTCGCCGCGCGTGCCCTCGGTTACGGCGGCGTCCTGACGATCTTCCACGCGTACGTCGAGGACGAGCTACGAGCCCTGCTCGAGCTGCCCGACGACGTGGCGATCGCCGCGACCATCACCCTCGGCAGGCCGGCGGGCAACCACGGTCCCGTGCGGCGGGTCCTGCTTGCGGACCTCGTCTACGACGGCGTCTGGGGCGACGCCGCGGAATGGGCCGTCGACCCGCCCGGCACCAGCCACACGCGCGCAGGCCCGCCTCGACCGGACCGCTGACCGGTCAGGCGAAGGTCTCGCCGACGAATGCCTCCGACATCGCCCACAGGCGCGCCGCGGCATCGACGTCGACGGCGTAGGGCGCCGGCGTGCTGACCGAGGCGTCCTCGCAGTACTTCCCGCCGACGTCCGCCATCTCGCCGGACACGGCGACCCACACCGACGTGGCTGCGCCCTGTTCCACGGTCTTGAACTCGGGCAGACCGGGACCCGCTCGCTTGGAGGCGCGCTCCTGGAGCTCCGTCATGTCATCGGGCCCCATGTGGCGAGCGAGGTCCGTCATGATCATCCCCGGGTGCACGGCATTGGCCCGCACGCCACTCGCTGCGTGACGGCGATCGAGCTCGACCGAGAAGAGGATGTTGGACGTCTTGGACTGACCGTACGCGTTGAACTTGTCGTAGGCCGTCGTCTCGAAGTTCGGGTCGTCCCAGATGACGTCACTCGTGAAGTGACCGGCGCTCGACAGGTTCACGATGCGGCTCGGCGCCGCTGCGACCAGCGCCGGCAGGAGTCGATTGGTCAGTACGAAGTGACCGAGATGGTTCGTACCGAACTGGGTCTCGAAGCCGTCGACCGTCGTGCCCTGCGGCGTGAACATCACGCCGGCGTTGTTGATCAGCAGGTCGATGCGCTCGTGACGCGCG
>BQJV01000363.1 GCA_021604885.1 Acidimicrobiales bacterium | reverse complement strand
CTCCTCTACTGCAGCGCCGGGCGCCGAGGGCTCGAGGTCGCGGTCGCGCCGGACGCCCTGGCGGACGTGCTCGATGCGACGTTCGCCCCGATCGCCAGTTGGTGACCGGGGTATCGTGGGGCCATGGCCCACACGATCGAGATCACCTACTGCGTTCCTTGAGATTATTCGAGTCGCGCCGTGAGCGCGACCGCTGATCTGCTCTCCAACTACCAGCACGTCATCGAATCCCTGACCCTCACCACCGGCGGATCGGGCGTCTACGACGTGGTGGTCGACGGTGAGCTGATCTACTCCAAGGCCGAGACGGGCCGCCACGCGGAGCCCGGCGAGGTCCTCGACCTCTTCACCGCCATCGTCGGCGACATCAAGCGTTACGGCGAGGAGTGATCGCGTCGCGCACCCGCGGCGCGATTCGATCGACCTGAAGGTCCTGGGCCGCGGACTGCGGACCGGCCGCGGGCCGCGCGAGGCGGAGGTCCCGCAGCGCTGTGTCGACCTCGGCGCCGGACGCGCACATCACGAGAACGGCGATCACCCCGGCGCGGCCCCAACCGGCGCCGCAGTGGACGACGACCCGGCCGCCGGACGACAGTCGTCGGTGTACGTCGATGACAACATCGGCGACGGCTTCGTCATCCGTGACGAGATGGTCCTCGGTCGGCAGGTGGATGACATTCGTCGGGGCCGGCGCCGCCAGCCACGCGAGATAGTCCGGATAGCGGCGCAGGATCTCGGTCTCGGTCTGGAGGCACACGACGGCGGTCGCCTCGACGGCCGCGACCAATGCCTCGGGGTCCCGACCGATCGCGTCCAGCCCGCACAGGATCAGCGTGCCGGCCACGTTCGACACAGGCACCGCGTGCACACCGCCGACCGACGCGTAGTGAGGTCCCCCGATCTCCATGCGTCTCGCAGGGTAGTGGATTCGGCCACGGGGGGTGAGGATCGCGGCCGTCTTCCTTCAACCGGTTCGACGGCCCGAAGTGCACGCGGTCGGCTTCGGGCACCACACTGAGCGGATGCGCCTCGGAGATGTCGCCAACCCGCAGCCCGCCGACCAGCCGATGCCGCTGGACGGCGTGCGAATTCTCGCCGCCGAGCAGATGGCGGCGCTCCCGTTCGCCACCCAGCTACTGGCGCGCCTCGGAGCACAGGTCGTCAAGGTCGAGCACCCCACGATGGGCGACAGTGGGCGCGGATCGGTGCCGGCGATGCCCGATCCTCAGGGACGTCCCATCGGCGCGACGTTCCTCCGCAACAACTTCAACAAGCGCAGCGTCGCCCTCGACCTCAAGGCGCCGGAGGGAGTGGACCTCTTCCTCGACCTCGCCGAGGGGTTCGATGTCGTCTGCGAGAACTTCAAGGCCGGGACCGCCGACCGTCTCGGCATCGGCTACGACGCCGTGTCGGCCCGCCATCCCGGCGTCGTGTACCTGTCCGTGTCCGGCTTCGGTAACGACCCCGCCTCGCCCTACATGCACCGCGCGGCGTACGCCGCGGTGGTCGAGGGCATGTCCGGCATCTACGAGTACAAGCGCCGCCCCGGCCGTCGCCCGATGGCGAACCCGGTCGGCGCCCTCGGTGACATCAGCTCGGCGCTGTTCGGCGTCGTCGGCATCCTCGCCGCGCTGCGCCATCGCGACATGACGGGATTCGGGCAGTACATCGACATCGCCATGCTCGACGCCACCATGGCGATGACCGACATCGTCTCGAACTTCTATTCGATGGGCATTCCGGACGAGGCGAGCTCGGGTGTGGGCATCGTCGAGACGTTCGCCGCGGGCGAGGGCAACTTCGTCCTCCAGATCGTGCGGGAACACCATTTCGAGAAGGTCGCCGAGATCACCGGCAACGCGGCGTGGCTCGACGACGACCGGTTCGCGACCCGCGCCGGCTGGCAGGAACACTTCGAGAGCATCATCCGTCCGGGCGTTGAAGCCTGGGCCGCCGACAAGACCCACCGCGAGGCCGTCGCGATCCTGTCCGGCGAGGGCATCGCCGCCGGCGAATCGAACTCGAGCCGCGAGATCGTCAAGGACGAGCACGTCGCCGTGCGCGACATGCTCGTCGAACTCCCCCGGCCCGACGGCGGCGACCCGATCCTCGTCCCGGGAAACCCCGTCAAGATGAGCCGCACACCGCAGGGCCCGGAAACCCGCGTCCCCTGGCTCGGCGAACACACCGACGAGGTGCTCCGGTCCGAGCTCGGCCTCGACGACGACCGCCTCGCCGCCCTCCGCGCCGCCGGCGTCACCGCCTGACGCCCCCACCATCCCCACCAACCCCGCGTTCTGGGTGAACAGAGGCGCGGATTCCAGCGCTCTGTTCACCCAGAACGCAAGGGGGGTCGCCGGTTACGAAGCCGGGGGCGGGGTGTGCGAGTATCTGACGGACCGTCAGATACTGGAAAAGGGTGACGCAATGGACTTCGAGTTCACGCCGGAGCAGCAACAGTTCTCGGTGGATGTGAAGGATTTCCTCGACGCCAACGACGATCCCGACGTCTTCGACGTCACCCGGGAGAACATGGCGCAGATCGTGGACACGCCGAAGCGGCGCGCCTTCATGAAGTCGTTGGGTCACAAGGGCTGGCTCGGCATCACCTGGCCCGAGAAGTACGGCGGATCCGACGGCGAGGGCGTCTACGAATACATCCTCAACGAGCAGCTCGCGGGGCGCGGCGGGCCTCAGATCGGCAAGGGCGTCGGCATCATCGGCAAGACCCTGATCGCGCACGGCTCTGACAAGCTCAAGGCCGAGTTCCTGCCCCAGATCCTCGAGAACGACGTCGAGTTCGCCGTCGGCTACTCCGAGCCGGACGCCGGTTCCGACGCGGCGTCCATGCGGCTCAAGGCCGAGCGCATCACGAGCGACGCCGGCGAGGACGGCTGGCTGCTCAACGGTCAGAAGACGTGGACGACCTCCGCCCACTTCGCCGAGTGGTACTGGGTCGGTGCCCGCACGGATCCCGACAACAAGCACATGGGCATCACGCTCATGCTCGTGCCGCTCGATCAGGACGGCATCACCATCAACGGCATCTGGACGATGGGCGACGAGCGCACCAACGAGGTGTGGTTCGACGACGTCTTCGTGTCGGACGACTATGTCGTCGGCCAGATCAACTACGGCTTCCGCTACATCAGCCAGGCGCTCGACCTCGAACGCTTCACGATGTTCACGATGTCGCCGATCCTCCAGCGCCTCGACGTGCTCACCGACTTCGTCAACACGGAAAGCCGCGACGGCGAGCCGCTCAAGAACGACCCGCGTATCCGGGCCCGCCTCGCGAAGCTCCACACCGACGCCGAGGTCGCACGGGTCATGGGACTCAAGTTCGTGGCGGAGGCCGTGAAGGTCGAGCACGCCGTGAAGGCCGGCAAGGAGGGCTTCCAGCCTCCGACGGTCGAGGCGTCCGAGTACAAGCTCTTCGCCACCGAGTTGTCGAAGCGCCTCGCCGATGCGGCGATGGACATCGGCGGCCCCGGCTCACAGCTGCGGGTCCACACTGAGGACGCCCCGATGAAGGGACGCTCCGAGTCGACCTACCGCTACACCGTGATCGACACGATCGGTGGCGGCGCCTCGGAGATCCAGAAGAACATCATCGCCCGCCGGGCGATGGGCCTGCCGAAGAACTTCTGAGTCCGGCGATGACTCTGCTCGTCTCACCATGACGCCGGCACTCGACGGCATTCGCGTCCTCGACTTCGCCTCGGTCGGCCCCGGGGCTCGCGCGTCGCGCATGCTGTCGGACTACGGGGCGGAGGTCGTGAAGCTCGGCGCCACACCGAAGCACGGGGGTGTGCAGATCACGCCGCCGTACTACGCCTACTCCGGGCACCGGCTCATGAAGCGGGCCCTGCTCGACCTGAAGGCGGACGACGGCCGCGACGCGTTCATGGCGCTGGCCCGTGACGCCGATGTCGTCCTGGAGAGCTTCCGCCCCGGCGTCGTCGACCGGCTCGGCATCGGCTACGAGGCGGTGAAGGCCGTCAATCCCCGCATCGTCTACTGCTCGACCAGCGGTTTCGGTCAGAGCGGGCCACAGTCCACATGGGCCGGCCACGACATCAACT
>BQJV01000362.1 GCA_021604885.1 Acidimicrobiales bacterium | reverse complement strand
CGACCGGGCGAAGGACATGGTCCTGCGAGGCGGCGAGAACGTCTACTGCGCCGAGGTCGAAGCCTCCATCTACACACACCCCGACGTCGCCGAAGCCGCCGTGTTCGGTGTGCCCGACGAGCGCCTCGGCGAGGCCGTCGGCGTGGCAATCTTCCCCCGCGAGGGCACCACGATCGACCTCGAGGGACTGCGCGCCCATCTGGAGCCCCGACTCGCGAAGTTCAAGATCCCCGAACACCTCTGGGTCCGCGACGAACCCCTCCCCCAGAACGCCAACGGCAAGTTCCTCAAGCGCGCCCTCCGCGACGAACTCGCCCCCACCGACTGACCCCTGCCGGGGCTTCTTAACCGAGTTGTTGTCGTGAGACGACCACAACTCAACGCGGATCGCTGGGTGACGCGGATCGCTGGGTGGCCGGCCGGTCAGCGGTCCTGCATGAAGGGGAAGTCCTCGCGGACCTGGGCGACGACCGCCGGGTCGATGTCGCCGATGATCGTCGTGACCTCGCCGGGCGCCGCCTCGATGACGGCACCGAGCGGATCGACGATGACCGAGTCGCCCGAGTAGTCGAGGCGGCCCGCGGAGCCGACCCGGTTCACGCCGACGACATAGGCCTGGTTCTCGATCGCCCGAGCACGCAAGAGCGTCGACCAGTGGAGCTGACGAGCCGCCGGCCAGTTGGCCGGGACGATGTAGCAATCCGTCGTCGCGGCCTGGTTCCAGAAGAGGTCGGTGAAGCGCAGGTCGTAGCAGATCAGCGGTGTCACTCGCACCCCCTCCACCTCGACGGTCAGCCGCTCCCGGCCGGCGGCGTAGTGCTCGTCCTCGCGGGCGTAGGTGAACGGGTGGATCTTCGAGTAGCGATGGTCCTCGCCCGCCGGCCCCGCCATCAGCAGCCGATTCGTGGGCCGGTCGTAGCCCTCGGTGTGCTCGGGAAAGGACCCGACGATCCACGCGCCGGTGCGGGCGGCGGTCTCCTTCATGAACGTGGACGTCGGGCCGTCCGGCCGCTCGGCGATCTCCACCGAGTTCATCGAGAATCCCGTCGACCACATCTCGCTGAGCACCACCATCGCCGCGCCGTCGTCGACCGCGGCCTCGATCATCGGTGTGGCGTTGGCGAAGTTCTCCGCCGGCTTCTCCCACACGATGTCGTGCTGGATTCCTGCGATTCGCACCATCGGATCAGTCCTCCTCGAACCCGTCGGCGGCGATGAGCCGACGACATGCCTCGTCCAGCACCTCGTCCTTCTTGCAGAACGCGAACCGCACGAGATGTCGACCCTCGTTCTCATTGTCGTAGAACACCTGCGACGGCACCGCCACGACACCCGCCGTCCGGGGTAGTGCCATGCAGAATTCGATCCCATCGCTCGCGCCGACGGACCGGATGTCGACGGTGACGAAGTAGGTGCCCTGCGGCCGTATGACCTCGAACCCGGCGTCGGCGAGGCCCGCGCTGAGTCGTTCCCGCTTGCCGGCCATCTCGCCGACGTACGACTCGAAGAAGTCGTCTCCGAGCCGCAGACCGGCCGCGACCGCATGCTGCCACGGTCCACCGGAGGCGAAGGTGAGGAACTGCTTGGCGGTGCGCACGGCGGCGATCAGCGGGGCCGGCCCGCAGGCCCAGCCGATCTTCCAACCGGTGAACGAGAAGATCTTGCCGGCCGACGAGATCGTGACCGTCCGCTCGGCCATCCCGGGGAGCGTGGCGATGGGGATGTGCTCATTGTCGTCGTAGACGAGATGCTCGTAGACCTCGTCGACCACGACCAGCACGTCCCGCTCGACACAGATGCGGGCGATGGTCTCGAGCTCCGCGCGGGTGAATACCTTGCCGGTGGGATTGTGCGGCGTGTTCAGCAGCAGGAGCTTCGTGGCCGGTGTGAACGCCGCTTCCAACTCGGCTGCGTCGAACGAGAAGTCGGCGCCTCGCAGGGTGACGACCCGCCTCGTGGCACCACTCATCGCGATCCCCGCGGCGTAGCTGTCGTAGTACGGCTCGAAGGTGACGACCTCGTCGCCTGGCCCGGTCAGGGCGAGCAGCGACGCCGCGAGCGCCTCCGTCGCACCGGTGGTGACGAGGATCTCGCCATCCGGATCGAAGTCCTGTCCGCGGAACCGACGTCGATGGTCGGCGATCGCGTCGCGAAGGACGGGCAGCCCGGGCAGCGGCGGGTACTGATTGTGTCCCTCGTTGATCGCTGCGATGGCGGCTTGCGACACGGCGATCGGGCCGTCGGTGTCCGGGAACCCCTGTCCGAGGTTGACGGACTGCGTCTCCACGGCGAGGGCGGACATCGCCGTGAAGATCGTCGTGCCGAAGCCCTGCAACCGCTCGGTCAGGTAGGGCGCTCGGTCGGCCGGGGAGGTCACCGTGAAATTCTACGACCTCTGTCGATCCTCTTACCTCGGCTGACCAAAGTGGAGAACCAGAGAGGCACCACCACCGATCCCCCGAGGATCTTCACCCCAACCGGGAAGGAACCCAATCCAATGAACAAGAAACTGCTCGCAACCGCCGCCGCTGCGTCCACCCTCGGTGGCGCCGTCGCCGGCGCGACATTCTTCGCGCCGGGAGGCGCCGGTGCCCAGGAAGACACCGAGAGCCCGGCTCCCGCCGAGTCCGAGGTGCGCCCCGAGGTCGGGGAGCGCATCGCCGAGGCGCTCCAGGGCCTCGTCGACGACGGCACCCTGACCGATGCCCAGGTCGACGCCGTCGTCCAGGCGCTGCAGGATGCGCAGCCCGAAGGATTCCGCGGACCCCGCGGCCACGGCGGGCCCCGTGGCTTCGGCGCGGATCTCGGTGAGATCCTCGGTCTCGACAGCGCCGAGATCCGTGAGGCGCTGGTCGACGGCACCTCGCTCGCCGATCTCGCGGCCTCGCAGGGCGTCGACAGCCAGGACCTCGTCGACGCGATCGTCGCCGCCACCGAGGAGCGCGTGAACGGCGCCGTCGAGGACGAGCGCATCGATCAGGAGAAGGCCGACGAGATCCTCGCCGGTGCCGAGGAGAAGGCCGAGGGCATCGTGAACGGCGAGTTCGACGGCCGGCGCGGTCCCCGCGGTCGCTTCGGTCCGAACGCGCCGACGCCCGAGGCTGACGCCGACGCCTGATCGGACAGGAAACCGAATCCAGCCCTGCGCTCCGGCGCAGTGGACGATGCCGGGGCCTCAGGTCCCGGCATCGTCGCGTCTAGCGTCGGATCGATGCGCGACCGCCTCGCCGCACTGGCGGCCCGAGAACCCGGCGGGCTGACGGCCGACTTCCCGCGGGGAACGAGCGCCGTCCTCGTTCTCGTCGTCGACCCGACCGGCGACGCCCCGGGGCTGGTGCTGACGCGTCGCTCCCCGGACCTCCGCACCGACCCCGGCTTCGTGGCCTTCCCCGGCGGGAAGGTCGACGCCGGAGAGACCGTGGAGGACGCGGCGCGTCGCGAGTGCGAGGAGGAGGTCGGTATCGCGGCTGAGCGCATCACGGTGCACGGGCGACTCGACGAGAGTTGGAACGGCGCCGGGTTCCGCATCGTGCCCGTGGTGGCGACGGTCGACGGTCCCGTGTCGCTCTCGCCCGGGGCGGAGGAAGTGAGCGCGGCAACGGTCGTCCTGCTCCGCGATGTGGTCGCGGATGCGCACCACCGAACCGTGATCAAGACCATCGACGGGCACGACTTCGTCGACGACGTCATCCGGTTCGACCATCGCCACAGCGGCGATGCCGAGGAGTGGGAGCTCTACGGACCGACCGCCGACATCGCCCGGGACCTCGCAGCCTTTCTCGACGGCGACGAGCGCGACGCGATCACCCGCCGCCAGGGCGACCTCGATCACTTCGCCACCCGCTGGCACTGAGCGAGAAAGTACGGGGGTCTGACCCCGACGTACGTTCTAGGGGTCGATGGTCGGGAGACGGAGCGAGACGGCGGCGCCGCCGTCCGGGGAGTCGGCGGCGGTGACGGTGCCATCGTGGGCCTCGGCCACCTGGCGGACGATTGCGAGCCCAAGGCCGGAGCCCGGCAGGGTGCGGCTCGACTCGATCCGATGGAACCGGTCGAAGATCCGTTCGCGCTGGTCGGCGGGAATTC
>BQJV01000361.1 GCA_021604885.1 Acidimicrobiales bacterium | reverse complement strand
CTCCGCACCGGCGATCTCGCCCACGTGGACGGCGCGGGCTGCTATCGCCTGGCCGGCCGTCTGAAGGAGATGTTCATCCGCGGCGGGTACAACGTCTATCCGATGGAGGTCGAGTCGGTCCTCGTCGCCCATCCGGCCGTCGCCGAGATCGCTCTCGTCCCGCGACCGGACGACGTCATGGGCGAGATCGGCGTCGCCGTCGTCGTGGCGACGGACCCGACGGCGCCACCGACCCTGAACGACCTGCGCACCTTCGGGGCCGAGGAACTCGCGGCGTACAAGCTGCCCGAGGCGATCCGTCTCGTCGAGGCCCTCCCGCGCAACTCCAGCGAGAAGGTCGACCGCCGCGAACTCGCCGCCGTCGAGGCGGATTGACCGGCTCCGGCGATCAGCGTCGGCGGCGCCGCCCCCGGCGCGGGCCGTCCTTGCGGTCCCGACGCTCCCGCTCCTCTTCGCGTTCGCGTTGCGTGGCCAGCTCCTCGACCAGCGCCCGGTAGCGATCGACGCGCCGCCCGTCGACCTCTCCGTCGTCGACCGCCTCGGTGATCGCACACCCCGGCTCGCCGCCGTGGGCGCAGTCCCCGAACCGGCACGAGGTCGCCAGCTCCTCGAGGTCGCCGAAGACGAGCTCCAGCGCGTCCTCCGCCTCCCACAGGCCGATGGCGCGGATGCCCGGGGTGTCGAGCAACAGGCCGGCGTCGTGCGGCAAGAGGATGAGCTCGCGAGCGGTCGTTATGTGGCGCCCTTTGGCGTCCGAAGCCCGGACGTCGCCGATCTCCAACAGCTCCTCGCCGACGATCGCATTCACCAGCGACGACTTCCCCACGCCACTCGCGCCCACCAGTGCGAGCGCGCGGCCGGGGCCGATGCGCCCGACGACCTCGTCGATTCCCCGGCCATCGACCGTGCTGGTCACGATCACGGGGATGTCGCGAGCGACCGACCGCACCACCGCCTCGGTCTCGTCATCGGCCGCCTCGTCGCCCTTGGTCAGAATGACCACCGGCTCGGCCCCGCTCTTGTGGGCGAGCACGAGCAACCGTTCGAGTCGGCCAGGTGGCAGCGGCCGGTCGAGGCCGTGAACGGCAGCGACGAGCTGCACGTTCGAGGCCAGGACCTGCTCGAGATCACGCTCGGCCGGGTCCCGCCGGCTCACGCTCGTCGCGCGGTCGAAGACGTGGCCGACCACGGTGCCGAGCCCGTCCTCCTCCTCGAGCACGACCCAGTCGCCGGTCACGGGAGCGATGACGTCCTGTGCTCGCTGCGAATCGGACAGGACGCGCACCCGTCCGTCCTCCGTCATCACATCGCACTCACCGCGATCCACTCGGACCACGCGGCCGATCCGCTGATGCGTCGGATTGGCGCCCGCGGGCCCGAAAGCGAGACCCCAGGGGTCGAGTTCGTGAGACAAGGTCCTCGCATTCTCGCGGCTGACGCCGATGGACAGCCAGGACCGTACACACCGGGCGCGGCTCCAGGGATGAAAGAGTGGACTGATGGGCATTCGACGACGGGCGGGCGTCTCCTACGAACCGAGCGGCGAATCCGTCGTGATCCTCGATGCGGACGGCACGGTGCTCACCACGCTCAACGCCGTGGGTGCCGTGGTGTGGAAGGAACTCGACGGCGAACGCGACGCTCGCGCGCTCGCCCGGGACCTGGTCGTCGGCTTCGACGGCGTCGACGAGGACGAACTCACCGGCGACATCGAGGCCTTCATCGGGAGCCTGGTCGAGTCGTCGTTGGTGGACGTGGACTGACCATGCTCGAGGTCGCCGGTGTCGGCATGACCTATCAGCCGGCGCGCGGCCTGCTCGGGCTGCTCGTCCGCTCGGCCTCGGACCAACCGGTGCGAGCGCTCGACGACGTCGACCTCACCGTGGACGCGGGCGAGGTCGTGGGAATCGTCGGGCCGAACGGTGCGGGCAAGTCGACCCTGCTGCGGGCCATCACGACGCTGCTGGTGCCGACCGAGGGCTCCGTGAAGATCAACGGGCGCGAGGTGACGCCCGACGACGACGCTGCCAAGGTGAGCTTCGGATTGTCGATCCCCAACGAGCGGTCCTTCTACTGGCGGCTGACCGGACGCCAGAACCTCCTGTACTTCGCCGCGCTGGCCGGACTCGACGAGGCGACCGCCGCCCGCCGGGTCGATGAGACGATGACCGAGCGCGGTCTGGCCCATCGTGACAAGGCGGTCTTCGGCTACTCGTCGGGGATGCTCGCCCAGCTCGGCATCGCCCGGGCGACATTGCACGAGCCGCCGTTGCTGGTGCTCGACGAGCCGACCCGCAGCATCGACCCGATCGCGGGTCGCCTCCTGTGCCAGCAGATCCGTGCGCTCGCGGCGGACGGGCGGGCGGTGCTGATGGCGAGCCACCGCCTCGACGAGGTCGTCCTCGCCTGTGATCGCGTGGTCGCGCTGATCAACGGCCGCATCGAATGGGAGGGCACCGCAGCCGAGATCGCGGGAGATCCCGCCGGCCTCGGCGCCCATCTCGAGCAACTCGTGGACGATGCCGGGGAGCCGGACCTGTGAGCGCGAACGTCCGCCGTCTCCAGGCCGTGTTCCGCAAGGAGCTCACGACGCTCACCTCGTACCGCGTCGCCATGGTGCTGCGGCTGGTCAACATCGGCTACTTCGCCGTCAGCTTCTACTTCATCGCCGAACTCGTCGGCGACACGGAGGCCCTGCAGGGCTTCAGCGGCGGGTACTTCGAGTTCGCCCTCGTCGGGTCGATCGTGGCGAGCTGGGCGGACGTCGGCATCTCGTCCTTCGCCGAACAGATCAGCGAGGAGCAGAACGAGGGGACACTCGAAGCCATCCTCGTGACGCCCACCCCGATCTGGACGGTGATGACCGCGAGCCATTTCGTCGCGATCATCTTCGTGGTCGCGGAGACGGTGCTCCTCGTGGGCGTCGGCTTGGCCCTGTTCGGCGCCGGCATCCCCGTCCTCGCGATGGTCACCGCGGTGCCGGTTCTCCTCCTCACGACGCTGTCGTTCGTTCCGATCGGGATCCTCGCCGCGGCGTTCATCGTGCTCGTCAAGCGGGGCGACCCGATCACCGGCCCGGGCCATCAGCTCACGCTGCTCCTGTCGGGGGCGCTGTATCCGTTGTCGGTTCTCCCGGGCTGGTTGGAGGGGGTCACCAATCTCGTGCCGGCCACCTACGGCGTGCGGGCGACCCGTGCGCTCGCACAGACCGACGCCGCGTTCACCGAGACGTTCGACGAGATGGCGGTACTGATCGGATTCGCGGCGATCGCGCTGCCGATCTCGCTCGTCGTCTTCCGCTGGGCGGTCACCGTCGCCCGCAAGGCCGGGACGCTCGGCACCTACTGAGTGGACCGGCCGCCGAGGGCCGTCCATGCCTCCTCGAGCAGGGCGTTCGCCCGATCGACGCGCACGGCGAGGTCGGACGAATGGGCGAGGGTCACGGCAGGCAGGTTGACGAGCGCGGCACCGGCGGCGAGCTGGCGGCGGATGACGCCGCGAAACGGGGGCACGGCGAGCGCGTCGTCGAGCACCCCGACGTCGCCCGTCCCCAGGATCTCGATGTCGCCGTCGTCGCCGTGGCCGACGGCAACGATCCCGATCAGTCGCCGGACCCCGCCGGTCAGCCGTTCGAGCGGGAGACGAACACGGCGTCGTTCCCCTGGCGCAGTCGTGCCGTCGAGCCCGTGCCGCTCGGCGATCTCGAGGGGCACCATCGGCGCCCGGGACACGGCCCGGACGTCCATGGTGGACGTATCGATGATCGCGAGATCGTCGCCCAGGAGACCCCAGCCGCGGAGCAGCGCGGCCGCGGCCAGCGTGGACTTGCCGGATCCGCTCCGCCCCACCAGCAGGAGGGCCTCGGCGCCGCGAGCGATCACCGCAGCGTGCACCATCAGCCGCGACGGCGTCGCCACCGCCACGGCGACCGCGAACTGGAGCAGATCGTCGTACGCATCCTCGTCGCCGGGCGTCAGGAGCGGACCACCCACGTCCACCCGACGCCCGTCGATGCGGGCCCAGGTGGTCTCGGCACCGATCCAGACGACGCCGCCTGCCTCGTGGGCCGTCCAGTTCTCGAGCTCCTGGGCCGGCGCG
>BQJV01000360.1 GCA_021604885.1 Acidimicrobiales bacterium | reverse complement strand
GTGGTCGTGCTCGATCGGGACGCCCAGGCATGCCAGCCGATCGTGGACCAGGTCGCCCTCCTGCACGAGCAGGGGACCCGGGTTCGCACGCTGTCGCTCTTCTACGAGCAGTGGCTCGGCAAGTTCCCGATCGGGGAGCTCGAGCGCGTGTCGCTGATGTTCGACATCGGCGAGGTCCACCGGCTTCGGTACGGACGGCTCAAGCGACTGATGGACCTCTCGGTCGCCACCCTCCTGCTTCCCCTTCTCGCGGTGGCGATCCCCGTGGTCGCGCTCGTGAACCTCCTCGGCAACCGGGGGCCGCTGTTGTTCCATCAGGACCGGGTCGGCAAGGGCGGCAAGGTCTTCCGCATCCACAAGTTCCGCACGATGGTGCCGGAGCTGGACCCGCCGACCGACTGGTCGCCGTGGACCGACGTCGAGGACAGCCGGGTCACGCCGTTCGGAGCCTTCCTGCGGGCCACCCACGTCGACGAACTCCCGCAGCTGTTCAACATTCTGAAGGGCGAGCTCTCCCTGGTGGGGCCCCGCCCGGAGCAACCGCACTATGTCGATCAGCTCGCCGCGAAGCTGCCCTACTACCAGCTCCGTCACCTCGTACAGCCCGGCCTGACCGGCTGGGCGCAGGTGAAGTTCCGCTACGCCCGCTCCGAGGCCGACGCCCTCGAGAAGCTCCAGTACGAGTTCTACTACCTGAGGCGCCAGTCCCTGGCCGTCGACCTCAGGATCCTCGCCCGCACCGCGCGGACGATCGTCCCGATGGGAGACCGCTGATGGCCGTGACCGCGCTCGCACTCGACGCATCCACCGACTCCCGTCCGGCGCAGCCGATGGTGTCGATCGCTGTCCCGATGCTCAACGAGGCGCGCTACATCCTGTCGTGCCTCGACAGCTTCGCCGCGCAGGACTATCCGCTCGACCACATCGACATGATGGTGATCGACGGCGGCTCCGACGACGGCAGCCGCATCGTCGTCGAGGCCTACGCCAAGGACCACCCGTGGGTGCGAGTGGTGGACAACCCGGTCGGCTCAGCCGCCGCGGCGTTCAACGTGGGCATGTACGAGGCGCACGGAGAGGTCGTCTGCCTGTTCTCCTCGCACGGCGTCGCCGATCCGAGCTTCGTGTCGGCCAGCGTCGATGCCCTGCATCGGTCCGGCGCGGCCGGCGTGGGCGGCGACTACCGCCATGAAGGAACGGACTCCCGATCCGCCTCGATCGGCGCGGCGATGGTGTCGCCCGTCGGCATGGCGTCGCCCCACCGATTCGCGTCGGAGGCACGGGACGTCGACACCATCTCGCATCCCGTCTACTGGCGCGATGCGATGCTCGCGACCGGCCCGTTCGACGAAGCGCTGAAGCGGAACTCCGACTACGAGTTCAACTATCGCGTGCGGGCCGGCGGAGAGCGTCTCCACTTCGACCCCGCCATCGGCTCGGTCTACCGACCCCGCCCGACGCTCAACGCCCTGTTCCGCCAGTTCTGGTTCTACGGGAAGTGGAAGGCGCGCGTCGCCGAGCGCTACCCGGCGACGCTGCGACCCCGCCATCTCGTCGCCCCGGCCGCGGTGATCGGAGCGGTCGCGGCCCCGTTCGCACTGCTGGTGCGCCCGCTGCGGGCTCCCGTCGCCGTGGTCGCCGGCCTCTACGCGTCCGTCGTGGCGCTCGGCACCGCGAAGGCGTCGCGAGGCCGCGACGACCTCCATCTCCCGACCCTGGCCGCCGCCTTTCCCGTCATGCACAGCGCATGGGGTGCGGGCTTCCTGGCCTCGACCCTCCGTCGCCTCCTCGGCGGCGGCCGTCTCTCCTCCGAGCAGGTGTCCGTCTCCGGACCGGCCTCGGAATCTGAAAGGAACCCGACATGAGCATCGGAGTGGCCGTCATCGGCTACGGATACTGGGGGGTCAACCTGGCCCGCAACGTCGCCGCCGTGCCGGCGACCGACGTCATCGGCGTGGCCGATCCGAGCGCCGACCGTCGGGAGTTGGCCGCGGCCAACCTCCCCGGCATCGATACGTGGGACACGCTGGAGGACGCGCTGGACGACCCGCGGGTCGAGGCCGTCGTTCTCGCCACACCCGCGTCGACCCACACCTCGATGGCCCTCGCTTCGCTCGAGGCCGGCCGCGATGTGCTGGTCGAGAAGCCGCTGGCCGAGACGTCGGCCGACGCGGAGAAGCTCCTGGACGTCGCGCTCGACCGCGGGCGGATTCTCATGGTCGGCCACACGTTCCTCTACTCGCCGACGGTGCTGGCTCTCGGCGACATGATCGACGCCGGCGAGCTCGGCGCCATCCAGTACCTGTATTCGCAGCGGCTGAGCCTCGGGCGCATCCGGCGTGACTGCAACGCGCTGTGGAACTTCGCGCCGCACGACATCTCGATCATGCTCCACCTCCTGGGCGACACGGTTACCGAGGTCACGGCCAAGGGGTTCTCGTTCATCGAGCCCGGTATCGACGATGTCTGCTTCGCCAGCCTCACATTCGACTCGGGCATCGGCGCCAACCTTCACGTGAGCTGGATCGACCCCCGAAAGACCCGGCTGATGACGGTCGTCGGCGACGAGAAGATGGCGATCTACAACGACGTCTCCGTCGACCAGCCGCTCTGGGTTGTCGACTCGGGCGTGGCCAAGGACCAGGACCTCGGTGAGTACGAGAGCATGGGCGACTTCCAGTGGCGCACCCGGTCCGGCGACATCGTGATCCCTCGCATCGAGATGTCGGAGCCGCTGCGCAACGAGATCACGGCGTTCGCCGAGGCGTGCGAGACCCGCATCCCGCCCCGGACGGACGCCCAACACGGTCTGGAGGTCGTGCGCGTGTTGGAGGCGATCGACCGGTCCGCCAACGCGGCCGGCCGCCCCGTGGAGCTCGACCGATGACTGCCGCCGCAACGCCGACCACCATCACGACGACACCGGTTCCGTTCCAGGACCTGACTCGCCTCCACGACAGCATCGCCGCGGAGATCGACGCCGCCATCGCCGATGTCATCGCACGGTCCGCCTTCGTCGGCGCCGCGTCGTCCGCATCGTTCGAGGATGCGTTCGCGGCCGCCCATGAAGTCGACCATGTTCTCGGCGTCGGCTCCGGTACCGATGCGCTCGCACTCGCACTGCGGGCCCTCGACGTCGGACCCGGCGACGAGGTGATCGTGCCCGCGATGACGTTCGTCGCCACTGCGGAAGCTGTCGTGCATGTCGGGGCCACACCGGTGATCGCCGACGTGGACCCGACGACCCTCCTGCTCGACGCCGAATCGGTCGCCGCCGTCCGCACCGACCGGACCGCGGCGGTCGTACCCGTCGACCTCTTCGGACACGTCATCCCGTTCAGCACCATCGAGGCGTGGCAGGCGGACGGACTCGCGGTGGTCGAGGACGCCGCCCAGGCGCACCTCGCCACCTGGCAGGGCCGACCCGTCGGCTCGGTTGCCGACGCGGCCTGCTTCAGCTTCTACCCGGGCAAGAACCTCGGCGGATTTGGTGACGGCGGCGCGGTGATCACGAGCCGATTCGCCGTCGCCGAGCGCGTCGCCAAGCTCCGCGACCACGGCCGCGAATCGAAGTACCTCCACGACGAGATCGGATTCTGCAGCCGTCTCGACGGGCTCCAGGCCGCCGTCCTCGAGGTCAAGCTCCGTCATCTGCCGGCATGGACCGAGCAGCGGCGCACGCTGGCCGACCGCTATCAGGAACGGCTCGGCGACCGCCTCGTGCCCTGGGAGACGGGCGCCGTGCACCACCTCCTGGTGATGCGGACCGACGCCGCGGACCGGGACCGTCTGCTGGACGCCCTGCGCGCCGAGGGAGTCGGCGCGGGGATCCACTATCCGGTGGCCCTCACCCAGCAGCCTTCGCTCAAGCCCTTCCTGACCGACCCGTGTCCGCACGCCGAGGCCGCGGCCGCGTCCGTTCTGTCGCTTCCCATGGACCCGCTGATGACGCTGACCCAGGTCGAGTACGTGTGCGATCTCGTGGAGGAGCTCATCTGATGCTGTCCGCCGATCCGATCCAACGCGGCGAGGCCCCGGTGGCCGACGACCCGCGGGGGTTCGTGCACGAGACGTCGCGCGTCGACGCCGGCGCGACGATC